>JAJRXV010000102.1 GCA_024276115.1 Deltaproteobacteria bacterium | reverse complement strand
GCTGCCCGCCTCTGGCGCGAGAGTAAAGCCGGTTTTGCGCACCCGCTTTATTTCGTTCAAGAGCGCGTCATCGGTGGTGCCGGGTCGTATCGACGGTAGCGACACCGCTATTTTTTCATTGCTGTAGCGATCCATCAGCGAGCAGAGTAGTGGTGAGATGAAGCTGAAGTCCCCGGCGCTCAATGAGAGTAGTGAGACATCCTCATAGCCGGTGTTCTTCAGCCCACTCTTTACGCTTTCCATTATGCTTTCACATGAACGCTCCCGATACGGTCTGTAGACATATCCGGCGTGGCAGAAGCGACACCCGCGGATACAGCCGCGCGCGATCTCCATGTTGAACCGGTCATGCACTGTCTTGATGAACGGTACGATCTGTTTATTTGGGTAATATGAACTGTTCAGGTCAGTGACGATCCGCTTTTTTACTTTCTCGTAGCCTTCTTTTTGCGGGGTCACACTTTTAACAATACCTTCTGCATCGTAGCTCACATCGAAGAGAGATGGCACATAAACACCTTGAATCTCTGTCAGTTTAGCTAGTATATCTTTTTTGGCGGCGCCGCTTTTTTTCATCGCGATGATAGTGTCGCATATCTCAACGACCGCCTCCTCCCCATCCCCGACCAAAAACGCGTCAAAGAAGTCCGCCACCGGTTCTGGATTGTAGCAGATAGGACCGCCACCGAGTATTATCGGTGCGTCTTCTCCCCGATCCTTCGCGTATTTTTTTATCCCTGCCAGATCGAGCATGTTCAGGACGTTGGTGAAGCAGAGCTCGTATTGCAGAGTGAACCCCACCACGTCAAACTCGCTTAGAGGCAGTGAGTTTTCGAGTGATGTCAGTGGCTGTTTGTTTTCGCGCAGGAGTTTTTCGTAGTCTACCCACGGCGCGAAAGCCCGCTCGCAGGCTATGTTGTCGCGTTCGTTCAGTAGCCCGTATAGAATGCCCATCCCGATATTCGACATGCCGATCTCATAAGTGTCCGGGAACACCAGCGCGAACTTCAGGTCTACCTCTTTGAGGTCTTTTTTTATGCTGTTAATCTCATTGTTTATGTAGCGCGCCGGTTTGTTGACGCTTAATAAAAGTCTTTTATTCATTGTTCTCTTTCTGTAATGTAAGGTGTTGCGATAATACGTATTTTTATGGGTGTTTGTCAAGGTAATTTGTTTGACAATGCAGGGTAGGGCGTAGGCGCCTTAACCCTAATGCCTTGTCGTGTTAATGGCACACGGAAACTACGGAAAAAGCCTATAACAACGGATTTATATTATTAACCCGGCGATTAAATGTATAGAATAAGCCACTGCCGTCGTCCCGAACTGGTTTCGGGATCTACCCGGATTTATTGGGGTTAGCAGATCCTGAAATGAATTCAGGACGACGGTTTTGGAATCGCGCTGTCTTTATATTTGACCGCCAGGTTAATATAACGGTTACGATGCTCTAAACCGCTGTTATAAAACCATGTTCCAAACATCCTGTTAAACTTAAGTTTTTTCGCTTTCGCTCAATATATTTTAGTCCTGGATTCCCGATTAAAACCTCGGGAATGACGTGGCGAGAATACCACATATTTGATAGCCGGGTTAATCGTAGAGTTTTTTACACAGAGCGTCAGCTCAGGTATGGTTAGGAGGTGGAACGTTTGTAAGAGCTTGATAGTATTGTGGTATATTTGCAAATGTTTAGGTTGCAACTATAAGACACAGGGCTTGAAGGTTGAACGGAGGCTTTTGTTTCTTTTTGTTTATGTGTTACCTTGCAAAATACAAAAATAGTTGTTACGCTTAAAGAATAGAGGAGGATATAACAATGTCTCCAAAGAAATCAATCATAATAATTTTCACGCTACTATTATTGACTGTATCAGCAGTTATATTTCTTTCTAATTTCACAAAGCAAACAGTGCGTAGACTTGCGAAAGCGGAGTTTTTAAATTTGTTGAGTGAGATTAGCAAGGGTACTGTAATGGCTATAGAGAACGACCTTAACGCAACTCGAATGATGCTTACATATTTAGGTGAAGACATAAAATATCATGATTTTTACAGAGATCATAATGCCTACAAAGATGGTTACTCAAGCTTGCATCGGGGGTACGAATATATATCAGCCAATGATATCGGCTTCATGGATGAAAATGGAATCCTAATGTACAACGCGAACGCCCCGGAAATAATTGGCATCGATCTTTCTTCCAGAGAGTATTTCACGGTGATAAAAGACAAGAAAGACCCGGATTACATACATATACAGTCAATTGAATTCAAGGGTGTTGATAAAGGCGATAAGGGGATGATCTTCGCTAAGGGAGTGTTTGATAAGGAGCTTAATTTCAACGGTATAAGTGTTATTACCTCCAATATGAAAAACGTGATATATAAGTACGTACAACCATTAAACGTTGGTAAAAACGGTTACTTCTGGTTTGTTGATTCAGACGGGACTATACTGTATCATCCGAAACTTTATTCGGGAAAAAAATACGATGAAGTGAAGGAGTCAAAAACTCTTTCAGAGTCATTTAAACTCGCGATTTTAGATATTACTTCAAAAAATGAAAAAAAAGGCGCTTTTGTAGAAGAGGGTGAAACATATATTTACGCGACTAACTCGGTGAAAGTAGGGAATAAAACATGGTATGTCGTTGCAAGTATTCCAGAGGCTGAGACCACTGCCATTTTGGTTGAGTACTCAACTATTAGCCTTTTGCTTACACTCGCTTCCCTTTTAGCGGTCTGCATTTTAGGTGTCTTTTTTATCACTGTTTTTTACCTTAAAAACCAAAAACTACTACAAAATGCTGATATGGATGCGTACCAACTTGAGCTTGCTTACAGGAGTACAAAGGATCTTGACTCTCTGATAAACACACTCGCGCACGATCTTAAAAACCCGTTGACCTCAGTCATAGGGTTTTCGGATCAGTTGCTGTTACGGCTCGAAGAAAGACCGTTGGGCAGGGATGATAGTCACTATCTCCAAAGAGTTAGCGTTAACGCGAACTATATGAAGGAGCTTATCAATAGCCTGTTAGAGTATTCGAGGGTGGGACGCATAACAAACGATATAAGTGAAGTCAATTTGAAAAACGTGTTCGACGACGTGAAGATACACCTGCACTACCAGATATATTCACGTAACGTTAAACTGACTATTCCTGACGAGATGCCGATAATACAGGTAGACAACTTGAAAATTATCCAGGTATTCTCAAATATTATCAGTAACGCGATTAAATTTGTGCCTGAGGATAAGACGCCGGAAGTAACAATCGAGGTGCAAGAAGAACAGAACAGCTGGCATGTCTCAGTGACTGATAACGGAATCGGTATACCAGAGTACGAACTGGACAAAGTCTTTAATGTATTCCACCGGACGAAAGATCTTGACGTTCCAGGTACTGGCGTTGGGCTTGCGATTGTCAAAAAGATCGTAGAAGATTCCGGTGGTAAGGTCAGCATACGAAGTGAGGAACCTGAGGGAACGACCTTTACTGTCTCCCTCCCAAAGCAACCCCAAGTTTCTGAAAAATAATTGACTTATGTCATAACTTATTTTACTCTCGGCTGTTATACTTGTTGGGAGCGTTGCCAAATAGACAAATTTGTGTATTTTCAAAAAGCTGTCGCTGTAAGTACCTGTAACGGGAGTTTAGGGGTAAGGTGGATTGGGCAACATGCCCTTGTTATAGTTTTTATGATAAAAAAAGCAAAGTAAAGAGGGCTCATGTACAGATTAATTCCTGTAATATTATCATGTCTGCTTATGGCGGCTCACTACCTGCGAAAGCATGGTACGTATTCTATGTATATTCCGACGGCTTACTATGGTCACTTGGCTTTATGGTTGTCAGCGTCCCTGGTTCTGTTTATCAGGCGTGGGTGGGTCGCGAACGCTTTCACTTTCCTGCTTATTGCGGGCGCCGGGCTTTGGGTGGATACCACGGTCAGTATCTGGAAGCGGCGCGCCATGATGGGGGAAGCCGGTACTCGGATGGCTATTATCCTCGGTTCTGTCGCGGTTTTTACAGCTCTTTCGGCGTTGGTGTTCAGAAGTAAGCGACTGAAAACATATTTTCGGGCAAAAGATTTCCGGGCTGATGATGATACATCCTCTATTCCGGGTACTGTAGCGTTTTTGCTCACAGCGCTGATCCTTGGGTTTGTTCAAGAAAAAGTTCGGATAGACGGTAGGTTGCCGGTGATACTCCTTGAGCGTTTTATCCACTCTGGTGGCTGGTTCCAAACCTTCTGGCTCGCGGTGTACGCCGGTTTCCTCGCTGATAAAATGCAATCCCCGAGTTTTATGAAAAAGTGGCGCCCTCGCGTTTGGGCTCTCTTTTCGCTCGTTTTTTTCTCACAGTTGATCGCCGGTCTTTCGGGTTACAGCCGATTTTTGATGACCGGTAAGCTTCACGTACCGGTACCGGCGCTTATCGCGGCCGGTCCGCTGTATCGCGGTAGTGAATTTTTCATGCTCATCCTTTTCTTCAGTACGGTTGCGCTGGTAGGGCCGGCGTGGTGCAGTTGGCTCTGCTACATCGGCTCATGGGACGACATCGCGGCGCGCAGGCAGAAGAAGCCCACTGCTCTACCGCGCTGGCGCGTTTATTTGCGTATCGCGCTTTTAGTCGTTGTGCTGGCGGTGGCTTATCTGTTCAGGTACTTTGGGGTTTCTGGCAATATCGCAGCCTGGTTTGCCGCCGGTTTTGGTGTCGTCGGGGTCGTGCTGATGTTCACGTGGTCACGCGCTACCGGAGTGATGACGCATTGTAGCGCTTACTGCCCGATCGGTGTTCTTTCGTGCAATATCGGTAAGTTAAATCCGTTCAGAATAAAGATAGGTGATCGTTGCAATGAGTGCGGCGCGTGTGGCGTGATCTGTCGGTATGGCGCGCTTTCCAGCGAAAATATAGCGAGTCATAAGCCGGGCGAGTCGTGCACTCTTTGCGGTGATTGTGTCAACGCATGCAAAGATAATTGCATAGATTACCGGTTCCCCGGATTATCCTCATCTGCTTCAAGAAAAGTATTTATAGTGATAGTTGTTGCGCTTCACGCGGCTTTTTTAGGGGTTGCCAGAATTTAAAGTGGTGCTACCGGCAGACGCGGCTACTACCAATTTCTGTTTATAGAATTGGTAGTAGGTTTTTCTAAGAGCCGAGGATAGTTTTTACAGCGTCAGCGGCAGAGTATGTAATACTGTCCTCAGTAACGAATTGTGCTATATTTACGACATCATTGCCACAGGTTATGATGGGCGGCTCTTCAACTCCAGATTTGTTTTGTTGTGCCATTCCTATGTTAGCAATCAGAGCGTTGCAGATACATTTTCTGCCTTTTGTCGCCTCTTCTTTGCCGCCTTTTTTGATATAAGCTTCTATATTTTCCGCCGGGCATCTATACCCAATCGAGCCATCATCCTTGTAATAGGGTTCTCTAAGATATCCCATGTCGCATATTCTTCTTCTGTTATTATAGACCTCATCCTCAGAAAGAGTTCCTTCAAGCTGAGCTACTTTAAATGGGAAACCGGTCGGCGATGTGAACGCTGATGTTTTTATCTCTATATTGCCCGCAAGCGCTTTTTTCATGATTGCTGACTTGAGCTCTGTTGTTATTCCTGATTCATTGCATAAAGCAAAAGCTGTTCCCACCTGAATACCCGCGGCGCCAGCTTCAATCGCTTTTTCAAGAGCGCTGTGAGAACCATAAGATCCCGCAAGCCAAAACGGTAAGCCTAGTTTGCGTATCGCGGCAGGGTCAGCAACGTCACGGTCGCCGTAAATAGGCTGATTGTCAGCATCGAGACGCATAGCTCCTCGCGGCGGCGCGTTATGCCCACCGGCGGATGATCCTTCAACGACAAATCCATCTATTTTACCATTGCCTCGTTTGATGAGCATTGCCCCTAAGACAGCAGTGGATATTATTGGCAGGAAAGCAGGCAGTTTTAAAGGCGTCAGCTCCTCCCCATCCATAAAGTCTTTCGGGTCGAATTCCATTCTGTATATGGCCTCACCGTTAGTGCCTGAAACTCTTGTAGGATACGAAGCTGTTTTGTGATCAACGAATGCGTTCAGTACCCCTGGAATCTCCTTAGGTATGCCGGCTCCTATGATGACGTAATCAATACCCGCCAACATAGCCCCATAAATGGACGGCATTATCGGAAATGTTACTTTCTCGAGATAGTTGATGCCAACAGGGTTCTTGTGCCCTTCTTTCGCTAAGAATACTTCCACGAAATTCGCGGCGACGCAAAGTTCTCTCGAAGCAACAGGACCATCTAAAATACTCATTGGAATTGCTTTGTAAGGAGCTGATTTATCTTTTCCACCCGGTACATAGTATTTATCGATGAGTTTTTCGCTGATTGATTTTAGTGGAAACGCGTTTAAGGCGCGTCGCATATCTCCACTAGCGTCTCCATCTTGGAGTTTTCTGACGAGAATAGAGTCCAGCGCGGTACCGGCCACAACGCCTAACTGTCCGGTAAGAGAGACCGCCTTGGCGAGTTCCCATCCAGACACACCAATACCCATTCCACCCTGAATTATTTTTGGTAATCTATTTAAATCCATCTATTATTAAACTCTCCACGTAGTCAATGTTTTGTGAAATAAGAACAACAAAACAGAATAAATCGTAATCAATCAATAACGCTACTGGTCAATAGCATTGAAAACGGTTTACATGTTTTTCTTAGCATGTGCGGGGAAAAATAAAGCAAAAGCAAACTTTACCTCTCACTTTCTACCTTAGAAGGTAGAAATATTTATTGTTAGCGATTTCCTGCTGAAAACCGTAGGGGAGCCGACCAAATTATAATACTCACCCCTTCAGTAACTTTCTAATATAGTATGGTACTTTGATAATCTTTTGTCAACAAAATTCTTTAAAAAGAGTTATATTATTTGCAATCATCCACATCTTACGAGGGTAGCTATTAAGACCACTAAAAATTGTAATTGCAGGAAAATATATACAATTCGCCTGTTTGGAGGGCTACGGGTGGTGTCTGATAGTTTCAGTACAGTTTTTCGCTAAATTGGTTTTGGCAATGTAAGCTCGTTTATTGTCTCGATAATTTTTGCCTTGCTTACCGGCTTGAGTAAGTAAGCCTCACATTGGTCACTGAAAGAACCGATTATGTTACTCTTGTCATCACATACAGTCATCATGATTATTTTTACACCGGACAGCATATCAATGCCATTGTTTTTTTCAATATCTCTGATGTTGCGTAAAGCGTCTCTTCCTGTCATGTTTGGCATCATTATATCCATAAATATTAGATCAAATGGATTGTTACTTGTTAATGCCGCGTTAAACGCCTTAACCCCCAGCGCGCCATCTTCGGCAGTCTCGCAATCTCCGTAAGTGGCCAGCATGGCTTGTAGCACTGCGCGACAACCATCATTGTCGTCTACTATAAGTATTTTCATGTTGTTTCCCTCCTCGGCTCATAGAACCGTCATCCATGAGTAAATTCCTAAAATATACCGACAGGGCAATGTCGTGTTAGGTAAGGTGCAACAGCTTTTGTTTGACACGAGGGGCAAGCAAAAGTATCGTTGAACTAAGCTTTTTTCAGTCTGCGTCTTTAAAAGTAAGACACTACTTACATGAGCTTCCCAGCCCTTAAAATTATATTAACTTAGCTTATTGGTAAGTCAAGGGCTTTTTTTTCAGACTGTGTCGCATCCCCCTCGCAAAGATTATTACTCTTTGCCCTGCCCTGATTATTTTATCGCCAGCACCGGGGAAAAGGTTAAAAAAAACCGTTTTTTTATCACAATAAAGCTTGTAAGTGTGCGAT
>JAJRXV010000101.1 GCA_024276115.1 Deltaproteobacteria bacterium | reverse complement strand
TATCACCTTGTTGCTTAGCCACTCTTTCATGAAATAAACTACCCATTACATATTTTGTTTAATATTTATATCAAGAAAACAGAAAAAATGAAAGCTTAAAGATTCTAATTACGCCGGTATGCGCTCATCATCCTCACGCTTTGCGACATAGCTTTCGTCACCCACTTGTATTATCATCCCAGTGGTCGTGGCTTGTGGGTAGAAGAAAAAAACTGGGTATAACAACATGGCGATATCGGAATGGTCTCCGAACTACCTGCTATTCTTGCATAGCATGTAAGCGCGAAAAAACTGGTTAGCATTTTTATTGTCATTATTTTTTTGCGCAACGACATGCTTTATGAAGTTCTCTAAGCATGTTTTTTTCATCTGACCATTATAGTTGTCATATAGGCTGTTGAGGCCATCAATGTCATCAACCATAACCATAGTTCTAACAGCTCCCTCATAGGTCTCTCGAGAAGTATGCCCCGCTGTAATCGCGGCTTGATACTCTGGTACGGCGGCTTTATAGTCACCAAGTTTTTTTAGCGTAAGCGCAAGGTTGTAGTGAACCATACCGCTTTCAGGCGCAAGTATCACTAATTCCTCAAATATCTTCCGCGCCATCAAAAGCTGGTTTGTCTTGATATATATAGAGCCGAGGTTATTTAACGCCTGCAAGTGCAGGTCATCACCATTAGCCACATTGTCTAAAGTCTTTTTATAATAATTTTCGGCAGTTAGGTAATTCTTTTTCATCTCGTAAATATCCCCGGCACCAAAAAGCGCCTCGGTAAACTCTGGATCCTTTTCTATTGATCTATGGAACCAAACGAGCGCTTTGTCATAATCTCCAGCGCGAAAATACTGATATCCAACATTATAGATAGCACGCGCATGGTCTGGATATTTGTCTATTACGTCACTCCATAATGTAAGTTCGCTTTCCCAATCCTTACCACGAATGCCTGTCATAACTGAGAAAAACAATACTATTGAACATAAAGATAAAATAAGTGTAATTTTTCTTCTCGCATAGAAAGTTTTCACCAAGTAGTCAACAGCTACCCCGATGAGAAATATGCCCGGTAAATACACCCGGTGTTCATATACCAGCTCAAGCGGAATTATAGACGACTCAAGAGAAATAATAACAAAGAACCACAGAATCGCAAACGAAAAATATGGAGTGCGCTTTGCCCTTACAATAGATAAAATAGCAAGAGAAAGTAGAAGGAGAAGAGAGACTAGGGTTGTCACCGGCGAGAGAAGCGAAGTGGAAATTGCGATATCATGGTTGATGCTAAGCCTCCCGGGTAGAGGGCAAATCAGTAGTGACAAATAAAACACCAGCATCCTAAGTTGAGTAAGAAGCCTCTGACTTAGATTGAATTTCCTCATGTCATATCCTACTTGTAGTGCGTAGAAAATCTCAGACTTAAAGAGAAAGAATACTATTATTGGAAGAAGAAAAAGGATTGCTATAAGAAAAAGCTTTTCATTTTTTGCTATTTTCCGCGGGTATTCCTTATACCCAATGATGAATTCATAGGTAAGAATCGCGAATGGAAACATTATTCCGTTTTGTTTTGCTAGAATTGAGAGCACAAAAAAAAGCAGTGTAAAAATCAAATATATATTATTTTTAGTCTTTCTGCTTAGTATGTAAAAGTAAAAAGCAAGCAAAAAGAAAAAGGTCATCAACAGTGTCATCCGTTGGACGATAAAAATAACTGATTGCGAATTCAGAGGATGTACAAGCCATATAAGCGCAGTGAAGAAAGCTGTTATCTCGCGGAGTCTCGCTTTTTCTTCACTTAAATCCCTAGCATTAAAAAGGCTCAACGTTATAAGGAAAATCAAAAAGGCGTTTACGGTATGGATAATAATGTTGACAACATGATACGAAATGGTGTTATCCCCACTAAAGTAATAGTTTAGCGCAAAGGAAACATAAGCCACTGGTCTGAAGCCGGCTATCTTTGTGCTTGCCGCTCGCGCCAAAGAATCAAAAGAAATGTTGCTAATTTTGATATCAGGATTGTTAACTATATTGGCAAAATCATCAAAGTGGAAAGAAGATTCAATAGAACTTAAGTAGGTTAAAAAAGCAACAGCAAGAAAAAATATAATAACCAAATATTTTGCTGAAATAATTTTGTGAAATATGTTTTTCATAGTAGCAACACCTAAAAACCGAGAAAATCCTTAATCCGGTGGAATATTTTTTTGCTATTTTCCTGTATCTGAGTGGATGTGACAGGCTTAGAGACTTCCTGACGCTTATCCTTCAGCTCTAGCTCTCTACGGCTGAGTATGTCGCTTATCTGCCGCAACACCCCGTCATGACTCGAAATTACATTTTTAAAGTTCTCTTTATCTATCACAAAGAAGATACAATCAGTAGTCGCGACTATTGTCGCGTTCCGCTTCGCACCAGTCATCAAAGACCTTTCACCAAAGAAATCACCCGCATGCAAAGTTGATATTTTTTTTCTGTCGCCGGTGGCGTCATTAATAAACACATCCACGTCTCCTTGTAATATCACATACATAGAGTCGCCATCGGTGCCCTCTTTTATCACCTGTTCTCCGGTACAAAATGAGAGGCTCCTGCCATTTTGGGCAAGCTTCAGCGTGTCATCATCACTCAACGGCGCGAGAAATTCTATGCTTTTCAAGAATGCCGCACGCTCAGCTATCTCTGTTTCACGCTTTTTCCGTTCCTTCTCATCAGTGACCGTCCTGAGATTCACATTCCGTATCGGGAACGGTATCGTAATATCCTCCCGTTTGAACGCGTACCAGAGCTTTGTAGTGATCGAGTCCTCGATTTGCAAAAACCTGTTAAAGTTCGAGATGTAGTATCGTATCTCATAAGTTATAGCGAAATCTCCATAATCTATAAGCCTGATTATCGGTTTCGGTTCATGTGAAATATCTTTCTCATTTTTCAGCACCTCAAGTATCGTATCCTTGACTTTGTTCGGCGGATGACGATAAGCAACACCGATATTGAATTTTGATATGTGAAGGTGTGTCGGACGGTTATAGTTGACAACTGTCTCTTTTATGATCTTGTTATTCGGTATGATAAGCAGGTCGTTCTCAAGCGTCAGCAACTTTACTGAACGCCAGCTAAGCTCTTTCACCTTGCCGATAGTCCCCTCAAAAGATACCCACTCCCCGGTAGCGAAAGGTTTCTCCATCTGTATCGCCAACCCGGAGAAAAGGTTGCTGAGATTGTCCTGAATAGAAAGTCCGAGCACCATAGTGAGCACAGCCGAAGTTGTGAGAATAGATGTGAGGTTGATGTTAAGTACCTCTTTGAGTATCACCATGAGTAGGATAAAGTAAAGCAGTACAAAGAGCGTATCCTGAAATATTTTCGGTATTTCCACGCCTTTTTTGGAGTAGAAGAACAGCTCTACCAAGGCGAACATTATCGCCTTGATGACACATAAGGCGAGCAGTAGCGCTTCGAGCAGGTCGAGCGAACTATCCAATAAATCAAATTTGAGAGGTTGCGCAACAGAGTTCAAGATCCGTACGATAAAATAAACCGCGAATATTGTGATAAGAAAAAGAGATTTTATTTTGAAATGCTTCTTCTGCCCAACAATACGGAGTATCAAGAACAGTATCGCGCCTATAGCGCTTACGGAGATATCAAAGAGTATATTGCTTTTGAAAAATTCCACTGTTCTTCCTGTCCCCTTAAAATTGTTTACGTTATATTATTATAAAGTATGAAATTGCGCAAGTAAAGCTTTACTCTTTACTGTTATTTTGCTGTAGTAAGTATTTTTAGTCGTTGCTTTGCTTCTTCAGGATATGGGTCAAATCGCTCGATTGAGGAGAAGCTTTTTTTACTATTCTTGCATGATAAGTATGACTTGTACATTTTGACTGACTTAGGGATATCTCCTTTAAACTCAGCTTTTCGCGCCATAATAAAGTCACCTATACAGAGTTTGAACAGTATCCTCTTGTGCTTGCTGTAAAAATAATCCGCACCCTTTGTATCTCCGATTATCAACATACACCTCACCGCCTCGACATAGGTCATAGCGGTAAGATACCCTTTATCAAGCGCTGAGTTATATTCTTTTATTGCGGAAGCGTATTTCCCCTGCCCCTGAAAAGCGCGACCAAGCTTGTAGAACAGCTTTCCTGAGCTTGGGTCGTGTCCAATCAGCCTTTCAATCACTTTTTGAGCCTTGACATGTTTGCCTAACGTCATATAAATATCACCTAAGTCATTTAACGAATTAAAGAAAAAATCCCCATCTCTTTTATTTCCAGCTACAACCCTCTCAAAATTTTCAACAGCTAGTTCATACTTTTTCATTTTTTTGAACGACATAGCGATATGATAATAAGACTCTGAGTCCTCTGGAGCTGACATCAGACTACGCCGGAACTCTACTATTGCTTTTTTATACTGCTCTACCGCTTCAAACTCGGTTTTCGCCAAGTCGCCACGGTGGAAATACTCATGCCCAAGCCCATATCGAGCCCGTGGGTCATCAGGGTATTTAGCCGCCGTGTCACCCCACAGCGTCAACTCATCCTTCCAGACTTTTCCGCGAACACTTGTAAGGAAAATGAAGGTGACGCTAAGCACGCTCAAGGAAAGTATCACCACCACTCCACGCCGAGCGCAAAAATGTCTGACGATGTAATCGACCGCCACACCTATCAGGAAAATCCCCGGCAAGTACATCCTGTGTTCGTTTAGGAGCTCAAGTGGTAGTATAGATGACTCTATAGCGATAGTCAGAAAAAACCAGAGTATCGCGAACGATAGATACGGCGCCTTTTTCATACAACGAAATGCCGTGAAAAGAACGATGATTAACGCCACCAGCGCAATGAGTGTTGTCACCGGGGAGAAAAGTGAAGTCGATTTCACAATGTCGTGCGTATAGCTCAGCCTGCCCGGGAGCGGCAAAAGCAAAAGCGAGAGGTAGGCAAAAATCATACGAGGCTGTGTCAAAACACGTTCAAACATCGTAAAGTCCAAATTCGCGTACCCGCTTTTGATACTCGCGGCAATCTGCCCTTTATACAATAATATTATTACAATGAAAAGAAGGAATACGACAACGGCTTTTAGCTTCCCCTCATTTGAAATACGCTTTATATCCCCTTTTTTTACAAAAACCAGATCGTAGAGCAACAATACTAGAAGTAGCATTATTCCTGACTGATTTGAAAGCATCGACAGCATGAACAGCGCTCCGGTCAGGGCTAGGTAGACGATATTCTCATCATCATACCACTTTATGTAGCAATAAAAAGCAAGCAGGAAGAACATCGTCATCAGCAGAGTCGTCCTGTTGGAAATCAAGATCACAGTATGTGAATTAAGCGGGTGGCAGAGCCAGAGAAGCGCGGTGAAAAACGCTGACATCAGGATCACGCCCTTTTTTTCCTTATCGGCGGATGAAAAGCCTAAAATGGCGCGGAGAATCAAATAAATCAAGAAAGCGTTGAAAATATGGATCAAAGTATTGACAACGTGATAATCAGTCGGGTTTAATCGGCTAAAATAGTAATTATACGCAAACGAGAGGTTTGATACCGACCTTAAACCGGTACTGCCGGTCAACGCCGCTTTCTTCAAAGCTGGGTAAGTCAGTTTTTTCACCATGATATCACGGTTTTCTGTGATATAACGCGCGTCGTCAAGGTGAAATGAAGAATTGAGCGAGCTGTAATACGCTACGAAGGCAACCAGCGCGAAGAGCGCAAGCACAAACAAGCGACTACCAATCAGTGTTGTAAACCATTTATTTTGCATAGATTAATTCGCCTGCTTTAGCTTCTGTTTTATTAATCTAAGATTCTGTAACAACAGCCTGTTCCCCGGGTTAAGTGTAAGCGCTCTATTAAAATACTCAAGCGCTTTTTCGTTATCCCCGCGACTGCCGGAGATCGCGCCAAGCCCCGCATACGCCCGCGCGCTATTCCGAGAGAGCTTCAACGCGGCGCTGAAGTTATTCGTGGCGGTCTCTACCTCACCGAGCTCAAATAAAAGCTCACCATAATTCAACAGCGTTGGTACGTAATTCGGGTTTACCTTCAGCGCGTTTAAATAATGTTTCTTCGCGTCAGAATATTTCTTCTGAGAATATGCAAGGTTCCCGAGCCCGTCATGCGGATACGGGTCATCGCTCCTCAAAACAATCGACTTCAAATAATTCTGCTTAGCGGTCTGTAGCTTTTGCTTATTGCGCCTGCCGAGGCGCTTCTGCGCGTCAGCGAGGAAATTATATGCCCCTGCGAGACGTTCTGGCATGTATACCGACGCACTCCAGAGATCTACTGCTTTCTGATAATATTTTTCAGCCTCTTTTACGTCACGCCTGTCGTAGTACGCCACACCGAGATTCAATGTCGCACGCGGATCATCGGGGTAGCTACGCATCACATCCCCCCATAAAGAAATGCCATCCCGCCATACATCGCCACGCACGTATGAGAGAGAGCCAAACAGCAGTGCGACAGAGCAAAGCGCAGCGATAGCAACGGCTTTGTTCTTTTTGTGTAAAAACCTTACAAGGTAATCAACAGCGACTCCGACGATAAAGATCGATGGCAGATAGACTCTGTGATCAAACATCAACTCCAGTGGTATTATTGACGATTCTACTAAATTGGTGACAAAATACCATAAGATAGCGAATGATAAGTACGGTCTCTTTTTTCTCCAGACTATCGCCAGAGCGAACAGCGCAACAACCAGCAGGAATGAGAAGAAAGTCGAGATCGGGGAGAAGAGCGAAGTCGATTTCAGTATGTAGTGCGATATGCTGAGCCTGCCGGGAGCAGGGTAGATCAGAAGCGATAAGTAGTGCGTAAGAACGCGAAACTGAGTCAACAGCCTCTCTCCCATTGAGAAATCACGGATATCGTAACCCTTTTGAAGAGCGGTAGCTATCTTTCCGCTATACATTATGAGAAGTATCGTCAGCCCCGCGGAGATGATGCTGAGCAATCTCTTTTCCTGCTTCAGGAAGCGTTTTAGATCGCCACCATGAGTGAAAATAAGCTCATATAAAAGAATCGCCAATGGAAGCGTTATTCCGTTCTCTTTTGAAATCATCGATAGAGCGAAGCTTATGAAAGTTAGTCCCAGGAAGAGATTACGCTTGCTCTCCCTCCAGCACAGGTATAGATAAAACGTCAGCAGATAAAACAAAGTCATCAATGTTGTCATACGCTGGACGATATATATCACCGGCTGCGTATTGACCGGCAGGCACAACCAGACAAGCGCGGTAAAAAACGCGCTTATTGCCAGCCACCGCCTCTCATCATCACTATTGCTACTGTAGTTAAACATCCGCAAAATGACAAGGTATATCAAAAACGCGTTGATAAGGTGGATGATGATGTTCACAACGCGATAAGAAGCAGTGTTCAGCCCGCTATAATAATAGTTCAGAGCGAACGTGAAATACGATAGCGGTCTCACACCGGACAAGTTGGTGAATGCAGCGCCTTTCAATGATTTCAGCGAGAGATCGCTTATCGCCAGGGCAGAGTTGTTCTCGATGTTGTCATAGTCGTCGAAATAAAAAGGGAAACTGATAGTATGAGAATAAATAGCAAACGCTACGATCGAAAAAATAACCAAAACTATTAATTTGTTTTTGAGAAAATCTGTCTTACTGGTCAATGCCATAAAAAATATCCGTTCCATTTTTTTGGCATTATAGCAAAGTTATTTCAATAGTTAAAGGAAAATCGAGATTTGAAAATCGAAATTACCTATTTACATTATTCATGATTTAGAGTAGGTTTTAGTTATGGAGGTGAATATATGCGCAGATTTAAAAAAATAGTATTGAGTATAACAATTTTATTATTTATAAACAGCGGGGTAACAAGCCATGCCGGTTTTGACCAGAGGACTTTCGCGCCATTTGAGCCGTGCAAGACCGCTGGGCTCGACCTGTATGTCAAAAAGTTCAAGGACACGAAAAAGAACAAAATAAACTTTATTTCTGGCGATAGCGGGTGCGAGGTGGAGATAATCAGTGACGACTCAGGCTCCATGCTGGTCAGGCAAGTTGAGCTGGGCTCAAAAACATACAAATATATCCACTTTTCATTCAAAATAAGTAACACGATCAAAAAAGCTAATCTGAAGAAGAAGAAAGGCGACGATGCCCCGGCGCGGCTCTACGTGTTTTATGAATACGAAAAAGATAAAGCCGGTTTCTTCGAGAAGGCGTACAGAAAATACTCAGGGAACAAGCGCGATGGCAACGCGATCGTTTATGTCTGGGGTAGTAACGCGAAAAAGGGCGACGTGATAGAAAACCCCTACTCTGACGCGTTTATTCAGATCGTCGTCGAGTCCGGGGATAAAAACGCGGGGAAGTACTTGAGCTTTACCAGAAATGTCTATGAGGATTTCGAAAAGAACTTTAAGCGACTGCCGCCCGGGAAGATCACATCTATCGCCATCATGAGCGACAGTGATAATACCGGCTCAAAGGTCACTGGATATTTCAGGCGGATTTTTTTGAGTGAGACGGAGTAGAAGAAGGCGCGCCTCCCATAAAAAAAGGGCGGGTCAAAAGACCCGCCCTTCAAGAACTGTTATGCTTTAACGACTATCCCAACAGTGACTGTAAGTAGCCAACTGAATTGGCCAAAAGTGGTGCGATAACAAGTGATACAACCGACATAAGTTTGATGAGAATGTTCATCGCCGGTCCAGAAGTATCCTTGAACGGATCACCTACTGTATCTCCGACAACAGCCGCTTTGTGGTTGTCAGAACCTTTACCGCCCAAGTTGCCTGCTTCGATGTACTTCTTCGCGTTATCCCATGCGCCACCGGCATTAGCCATCATAAGCGCCATCATAACACCGGTAACTGTAGCGCCGGCAAGCATTCCACCGAGAGCTTCTTTGCCGAGGAGGAATCCAACGAGCGGAGGCATGATGACAGCGATGAGACCCGGGAGTATCATCTCTCTCAAAGACGCCTTGGTGCTGATGCTAACGCAACGGTTGTAGTCCGGTTTCGCTTTACCTTCCATCAATCCTGGGATCTCCCTGAACTGTCGCCTGACTTCTTCAACGATAGCGTACGCCGCTTTACCAACTGAGTCCATTGTGAGCGCCGCCACTAAGAACGGAACCGCGCCACCGAGCAACAACCCGATAACAACGAAAGGATCAGTGATGTTGATAGTCTCCATACCGGCCGCCTTTGTGAAAGCTGAGAAGAGAGCCAACGCTGTAAGAGCCGCGCTACCGATCGCGAAACCTTTACCCATCGCCGCGGTAGTGTTACCGAGCGAGTCAAGGCTATCGGTGATTTTTCTTGTCTCAGGTCCAAGCTCACACATCTCAGAGATACCGCCCGCGTTATCGGCGATCGGGCCGTAAGCGTCAACTGACATAATGATTCCGGTAGTCGCGAGCATACCGACCGCTGAGATACCGATACCGTAAAGACCATTATTGAAATATCCTAAGAAGATGACTATACATATAACGATAACCGGAGCTACAACACTTTCCATTCCGATAGCGAGACCGGAGATAATACATGTAGACGCGCCGGTTTTTGTTGAATCAGCGATTTTTTTGACAGGAGAACCAGAAGTGTAGTGTTCAGTGATAAGTCCGATCAGGATACCGCCGGCGCAACCAAACGCGACAGACCAGAATGCCCCGATACCGCTAATAGCCCTCGTTGTACCAGGTAGAGTTTCATTAACTCCGGCTAAGCCGATCAAGTCACAGACATAATAAGCACCAACTAGCATCAAACCCGCGGCGATGAAGGTAGAGTACCTTAACGCTGCGGCAGGGCTAAACTTGCTGAGGAACTTCATAGAAAATATACCGACAACAGAAGCGATAAGTCCGATAGTGACTACCATAAGTGGGTAAGCCATCCATTTGTCTGGAGATGTTGATCCCATGGTAGCGCCAATCGCGATAGTCGCGATTATTGAGCCTACATAAGACTCAAAAATATCAGCGCCCATACCAGCAACGTCACCTACGTTATCACCAACATTATCAGCGATAGTAGCTGGGTTTCGTGGGTCATCCTCTGGAATACCCGCTTCGACTTTACCGACGAGATCGCCACCGACATCCGCGGCCTTTGTGAATATACCGCCACCGACTCTGGCGAAGAGAGCGATCGAGCTTGCGCCCATCGCGTAACCGTTTATGTACCTTGCAGATTCAGGGTCACCAAAAAGGTAGAAGAGAACTCCGACACCAAGCATACCGAGTGACGCGACCGCCATCCCCATGACCGCGCCGCCGTTGAATGATACCTCCAGCGCCTTTGCCTGTCCTTGAGTCTTCGCGGCCTGAGTCGTCCTTACGTTTGCCTTTGTAGCGGCAACCATGCCGAATATCCCGGCAACGACAGAAGAAATCGCTCCCCCTAAAAACGCGTATGCGGTGTTAGGATCCAAGAACGCGAACAATAAACCGAAAACAATAACAACAAAAATCGAGAGTATTTTGTACTCCGTTTTCAAAAACGTCATAGCCCCATCATAGATCGCGTCTGCGATCTCCTTCATGTGATCTGTTCCAACGGGCTGCTTTAAGACAGCCAAATAGATTACATAAGCGATTACGATACCCACAATGCCTGTTACAATTGGACTGTACGCAATAATCTGTTCTACTAATTCTGGTGACATTTGCCCCTCCTCCTAAGTATTTTTTCTATTTTCTATTTTTTCAGTTTACAATGAAATTCGTTCATTGCAACTTTATTTCCTTGAGTGAGTATCGTCTCTAAGGCTGAGACGCTTTTAGTGATTACGTCCCCTAATTCCCCGTCAGACTCTGAGAAGTTCGCGAGTACGTATTTTTCGGTCGGCATCCGCCCTGGAGGCCTTCCGATACCAATTCTTAATCGTGTGAATTCTGAGACAGATAGGGATTGCATAATAGACCTGATACCATTGTGTCCACCGTGCCCGCCCTGTTCCTTAATTTTCACCTGCCCAAATTCAAGGTCCAAATCGTCATGAACAACTATAAGATCTTTTGGTTCGATCTTAAAAAAATTCAGCAACCTTACAACTCCGTTGCCGCTTTTATTCATATAGGTCTGGGGCTTTGCCAATATTACATCGATATCATCGACCCGCCCAGAGCCTATTATGCAAAGTTCCTTCTTTTTTGAAATACTTATCGAATGCTTCGACGCTAAATCATCAGTCACAATAAAGCCGATATTATGCCTGTTAAGTTCATATTGCGGGCCTGGATTACCAAGCCCGACTATAAGTTTTTTTGTCATAAGCAGACTTTATACTGTTGCTTCTTCTTCTGTTGCTTCTTCTGTTGCTTCTTCTGTTCCTTCTTCGTCTGTCGCGCCGCCCGGTGAAGCAACGACCGCTATTGTCAACTTGCCGCTTGAGACGATTTTAATTCCTTCAGGGACATTCATATCGCTCACGTGAAGTGAGTCACCAACATCAAGGTCGGTGATATCAACATCAATACGCTCTGGGATATCCTTAGGCAGACATTCTATCTTAATCAACCTTCTAACCTGATCAAGGATTCCACCCATTTTGACACCAACTGGTCTACCAACGAGATTCACATCAGCCGTGACAACGATCGGCTTCTCCATATCAAGCACCAAAAAATCAGCGTGGATGTAACTTTTTTTCAAAGGATGCTTGTCAATGTCCTTTAAAAGCACTATTCTGCCGTTCAACTCTGAGCTTTTATCAAGCTTCATGTTAATCAAAACGTGTGTTTTAGCTTCTGTACTTAACGCGGTTTTTAAGTCCTTAGCAGACACATAGATAGGTACTGGCTCGCTAATAGCTCCATAACATATAGCCGGAACGAATCCCTCAATACGAAGGTTGCGGGCAAGGCTCTTTCTACCCCTGTTAGTTCTTAATTTAGCGTTTAATTCTGTTTGTATCATCTCTTATTTCTCCTTGTACTATAAAAAAAACTTCAATGTATTATGTTTCTATACAAAAAGTGAACTTACCGAGTCATCACCATATATTCTTCTGATAGCTTCTCCAAGAAGTTCAGAAACACTAAGCACTTTTATTTTTTGGCATTTTTTCGCGGCATCGTTGAGCGGGATAGTATCTGTGACAACCAGCTCACTTAACGCGGATGTCTCGAGCCGCTCTATAGCGGGACCTGAAAGCACCCCGTGAGTGCAATACGCCGAAACGCTTTTCGCGCCATTTTTAGCTAAAGCCGCCGCACCCTGTGTCAGAGTACCGGCAGTATCTACTATATCGTCAATTATTATGCAGTTTTTCCCCTCAACATTACCGATGATGTTCATCACCTCAGCGACATTAGGACCGGTACGACGTTTATCGATGATACAAAGATCAGCTTTGATCCGCTTTGCGAACGCTCGCGCCCTCTCCACTCCTCCGGCGTCTGGTGAAACAACCACGACATCATCGTCATAAGCCTTGCTCTCCACATACTCCAAAAGCACCGGTGTAGCGTATAAATGGTCGAATGGTATATTGAAAAAACCCTGTATCTGACCAGCGTGCAAGTCCATCGCGAGTACGCGTGTCGCACCAGCTGTGCAGATAAGATCAGCTACGAGTTTCGCGGTGATCGGTGATCGCGGAGCGACCTTCCTGTCTTGCCGCGCGTAACCGTAATATGGTACCACTGCTATTATGCGGGAGGCTGAAGCACGCTTGAGCGCGTCTATCAGTATCAAAAGCTCCATGATGTATTCATTGCTCGGATAGCATGTCGATTGTAATACAAACACGTCCATACCTCTGACGCTCTCTCCTATCTCGACACAAATCTCACCATCACTGAAGTAACGTACCTCACACTTACCAAGCTGAATGTCAAGATACTTCGATATCCTGGAGCCTAATTCCACATTGGAGTTACCACAAAACAATCTCAATTTACTTAACATTTAATGAAAGCTCCTGAAAATACTAAAGTTATTACAATGCAATGAATGGTTGGGGCGGGAGGATTCGAACCTCCGCATGCAGGAATCAAAATCCTGTGACTTACCGCTTGTCGACGCCCCAATGAATAATTCATCCTATCCAACGAGAATATGAAAAGACGCCCTTATATAAAATATTTTCACGATTAAGTCAAGACTTAATTGATTTTTTTTCTCGAACTATCTCATTTTTTCCTCTATAGTCCATTTTTTTATTTTCTATCCAGCTCGCCTAGCTGATTAAACATTTTTTTTTATTGCACTTATTTATAAGTAGAAGTAACACAACTCATTGTATATTAATTATAAATTAAGACTCCCGCGCGACCCTAAAACCGTCGTCCTGAAATAAGAGGCGCGCCTCTTATTTCAGGACCTGGCAATCCTAATAAATACAAGTAGATCCCGAAACCAGTTCGGGACGACAGCAGTAGTTTTTATACATAAAGGCAGGTCGCGCGGGAGTCTTAAATTACATGACAAAACAATAGTCCAGTTCTTTAGTCAACAAATAAAACTTGACATATCAATATATTTTCGATAGAAATAAAGTATGTATAGACTAATTCCGATATATTTATCATTCATGATCATTGGGGCTCATTTCCTGCGCAACAGGCTTATAGGGGTGGCGCTTATGTGTTTCGCCGCCGGCTTTGCGCTACAAATAAAGAGAAAATGGGTCGCAAACGTATTTACTATTTTACTCGTCATTATATCTATTGATTGGGTATCGACAGCGTTCAACTTCTACATGGAACGTAAGATGAAAGGTGAACCGTATATGCGGATGCTGATCATCATAGGTGTTGTCTCGCTCATCTCACTTTGCTCTACTTTGATATTCAAACAAAAAAAAATGAAAGAAAGATACTCTGCGAACTCAGGTGCTTCACTCGCCGGGACTTTCGCGTTCTTCATCACTTTTATAACACTCTCATACATGACAATGACCAGCGTAGCACAACCATTGTTGCTCGACCGCTTTCTACCGGCCGGTGGTATCTTTCAGGCATTCTGGCTCGGTATATACGCTGGCGTTCTGGCGGACTTCATGCAAAACCGGCTTGTATCACAGTACATCCGACCAAAAGTATGGCTGTTTTTCGGAATAATATTCTTCGCGCAATTACTCCTCGGTCTCGTCGGACTAAAGAAGTTCCTTATGACAGGCGCTCCTCTCACACTACCGGTACCGATGACAATACTCGCCGGTCCGATATTCAGAGACGGTGGTCTGCTCATGCTGATCGTATTCGGGGCCACTGTTATTCTCACCGGTCCTGCATGGTGCAGTTTTCTATGCTACTTTGGCGCCTTTGACCACTATGCGTCATGCAAGCAGAAAAAACCGGGTGAATTACCAAAATGGAGCTCAACACTGCGTATAGGAATCATCGCCGTAGTAGTCGGAGTCGCGTACCTGCTTCGTTATTTCGGTCTGCCGACTCTTTACGCCGCTTCACTCACCGGAGCTTTCGGCATCGGTGGTATCGCGGTAATATGGTACTGGTCACGTAAAGCTGGCGTGATGACACACTGCACAACATACTGCCCGGTCGGTTTCCTCGCGACAACACTTGGTAAGCTGAGCCCGTTCCGCGTCAGGATCGACGACAACTGCGACTCATGCGGCTCATGCTCTGAACTCTGCCGATACGGCGCGCTCACAAAAACTGACATAGCAAACAAAAAACCCGGCGACACCTGCACACTCTGCGGAGACTGCTCCGCCGCCTGCGAAAACGGTAGCATAGACTACAGCTTCCCACTGCTTTCACCTATGAGGTCGCGCGCGCTCTTCATCACGATCGTCATTGCGCTCCACGCGATTTTCCTCGGGTTGGTGCGGATATAAAAACTATGTATGTGTCGTCCCGAATTTATTAGGGTTGCTAGATCCTGAAATGAATTCAGGATGACAGTTTTAAGAAACGCTAGGGAAGGACGGTTGAACCGGGCGGATACAAGATTCACCCCTACGACAGGGCGACCACACAGGGATCGCCCCTACAATCCCGTTGGTCGCACCCCCTTTTTACAGGTACTTACAGCGACAGCTTTTTTGAAAATACGCGAATTTGTCTATCTGACAGCACTCCCAACAAACAACCCCGCTACTCTAGGCTGAACCTTACATCCACGAAGCCGGTACCGCTACTTTTCTTAAAGGTCCATTGCTTTATTCTGTTTAATACCGTGTCAACGAATATTTTGTACTTCTTCTGTTCAGCCTTGCTCCTCGGGTTCTTGACAGTCATCCTGCTGATCTCGCCCTTTTCATTTATGTTGAACCGGACATACACCCGGCATATACCGTTCTTCTTGAACTCCGCGGCCTTTATGCTAGCTGTAGAGGGGTAAGGGATATCAGACGATATTTCTATCAAATCCTTTGGTACTGATTTGATGATAGGCGTAGCGACTTTCGCGCCTGTCATATCATCAAAGTTATTAACCACGTGTTTCATGGCAGGCATCTTCTCAGGATTCTGGATTGTTTTTTTATCGTCCTTCTTGTCTGCTTGTGCTTTTTGGGATGGTTCCGTATTCACCGGTTTTGGTGCTGAACCCCTCCGGGGCAGATCCATAAACTCACCATCAAGCTCGTCGAAGTACAGGCTGTTCTCATTCCACCACTCTTCTAAGAACTTCGGATCATCACCACGCTTTAGGCTTAATATTTCATTGAGCGCGCCTGCTACGGCTTTGCTCAGCTCATTGTCATCGAGCAGGCTGATGAGCGGCTTGACGGCTCGGGCATCACCGATCTGCCCGAGCGCGACTATCGCTTCCCGCTTAACATCTTTGTTATCATCGTTCAACGCCTTGATGAGCGGTGCGACCGACCTGTGATTCACAATAGTCCCGAGCGCTGTTACCGCCTCTTTTCTTACCCCGGTATCTTTATCTTCGAGTTTATTCAAGAGCGGCTCGACAACATTGTGATACCCATTGAGCGCTGTCAGGCGGATCGCGATAGCGCGAACGGTGGCGTCTTCATCGTCAAGCGCGGCGACAAACGCCTTCATGATCTCGCGGTACAGCTTCTTCTTAGATAGCAGACTTACAGCCTTTCTCCTGCTTCTCGTTTCTTCTTTTGATTTGATATTGCCTTTCTTCTGCCCCATGGCGGCGAGTTTTTTATCCGCTTCTTCTTTGCCCCAGAAAGCTACCATCCCCTTATACTCTTCTGCCTCTGTCTTCTCGTCTCTCAATATAGCGTTGATTGCTGAGAGCGCAAGTAGGCGTATCTCTTTATCGCTGTTTTTTGTCATTAAGATCAACGGTGGTATGGCGCTATACGCACTATCACGCATTTTATCGAGTTTAAATATCGCAGATTTTATTATGTTGGCGCTACCGGTGGAGCCAGAGATATTGGCGATAAGGTCTTTTAGCTCGGCGGAGTTCTTCATCTTAAGCTTTTCAATAGCTAAAACAATGAATCCATCCTTTCTCTTCCCCTCCGTCAATATTTTTTCAAGCGGTTCTATAGCTTGCGCGTCACCGATAGCGATCAGCGCGGCGATGTAATAGTGTCTATTGTAAACATCAACTTCATTTAGCTTTTTGATGAGCGGCTCTACCGCGCGGCTGTCACCGATAGCCCCGAGAGCATAAGCAACAGCGCCCTCACTTCCTTTTTCCCGCATGAGCTTAATCAGGGGTTTGACAGCGCGCTTGTCAGCGATAATAGCCAACGCGTTAGCAATTTCAAACTCGTTCGCCCGGCTTGAATGGAGTTCATTAAGCAAATGTTCTGTAGCACGCCGATCTCCAAGCTTACCAAGCGCAATGATTATGTTCAGGTAATCAAGGTCATCACTACTATTCAACGCTCTTATCAATGGTTCAACCGCGCGCGGATCACCGAGTTCACCCAACGCGAACGCCGCGTTGCTTCGCGACGTATCGCACCTGCTCTTCAGCTGATCTATTAGTGGCGGTACAGCTCGCGGCTCACCGGTTCTCGAGAGAAATCCAGCGAGGCATTCATCGCACTGATCACTGTCGAGCTCATTGAGAATGATACCGATCGCCTTTGTGCTGTTAATCTGCAACATTCTGAACGCCGCTCCACACGCCGCGTTATCTTTTCGTTTCAGAATATCGACTAAATATTTAAAGGCTGTGCTACCGTAATTCACAACCTCGTCGGGCTTAAAACCGCCATAAACCATACTCTTCGCGAGAACTATTTGCAGAGCTTCTTCATCTTTATCTTTGGGGCTCCACCCCTTTTTCATAAGAGCTGTCGCGGCGTTTTTGGCAACGACTGTATTCCCGCTGTACATTGCCTTCACCAAGATATCTATCGCCTTGGGGTCCTTTGATTTTATCAATTCTTCAGCAGCCTCACGCCTTTCATCGGCGGAAAAAGCGCCGAGCATATCAGCCGCGGCCAGAATACGTTCTCCCTCGGCTTCTCTATACTCATCGCTACTCTTCCAATCCGCGTCGATCTTTGTCAGCGCCTTTTCAGCGTACCTTTTTTCCCGACCATTTTTTTTCAATATTGCCATAAGCGGTTTTAGAGCGCGCTTATCCCGAAGTTCACCCAGCGCGACAATCACTTTTCTTTTGTCGCCTTTATCGAGGAAAGCGATCAGAGGTTCGACAGCGCTCGCATCGCCTAACATCCCCAAAGCTTTGACAAGCTCAGAACTGTCAGCTGTGCTGTTTGTACCGACCTTTAAAGCGTTTAATAGCGGCTTGACAGCGCGTTTATCTCCAATCATCCCAAGCGCTTTCGCCATAAAGTGGCGCTGAACAGGCTTCTCACTCTTAAACCTGTCGATAAGCGGTTCAACCGCCCGCTCATCACCGCTACTACCCAACGCGCTGATGACCGCTTCAGTTTTACGCAGTTCATTCATGTATACATTAACGCCGGAAAGTTTTGCGTCCGCAAGATTCTTCTTCGCGTTGTTGAGCAGTTCAAGCAGAAAATCGGTCGGGCGCTTACCCCCTAGCTCTCCGAGCCTGTATAGCGCGTTCCTTTTGACATTATGGCTACCATTTGTATATTGATCTAAAAAGTGGTTAAAGGCGCGCGTTCTGATTACATCATCAGCGCCCCTCAACGCTTTCAGCACCACCGCCCGTGATCTCATGAGGTTTTCTCCCCTCACAAAAAGCCCTAAGAAAAACTCTTCTATCCTGATATCATCATATTTACTTAACGCCAGTATAATATTCTCATTGAGCCGCTCGTTCGAAAAAATCAGCAGTATCTCGACATATTCAGCGCCTTCAGTTTTTGTCAACCGGCGGATGATCTCATCTTTTGAACTTCTGTCATTCTTTATCAATGAGTAAAATTTAGGCCAGTCCTCTTTACCAGCTTCTATCGCCTCATCATATTCTTTTTTGGTAATATGAAGATTGATCTTACCCTCAAGCGTATCTGGTTGCCAACCAAGCTCAATCAACACACTTATAACAATGTTCCGATACTCCGGGTCGTTCGCACTTAGGATATTGAGGAGTGGTTCTATCGCCGGTTTACCGATTTTTACCAAGCCATCATAGTCATCATTGGTGGCTAAAGCATATACCTTATCGTCAACTGTAACCGGTTTCCACCGCAGGCTATCTAACACTTTTAAAATATTTTTTTTGAAATACTTTGACTTCTCCTGTTTATATAGCTTGAACAAGGCGGGGATCGCTTTCGGGTCGCCAACCTTACCGAGCATTTTAACGCTTAGTTTTCTGACTTCCTCTTCTGTCGCGTCAAGATTCCTGAGCAGGTTCGGCACTAAGATTCTAAACGCCTCATCTGAAAACAGCTTTCTTTCTGCCTCACCATACTTCTGAGTCATTTTTTCTATTTTTTGGGTTATATAAATACCGGTCTTCGCCATAGCTCTGGCGATCGGCTTGGTTCCACGCTTCCCCCCTATCTTTATCAGGGCGTGAACAGCGGGCAAAATCGCCTCGGGGTCACTATCAAGCAGGTCAATTATCGGTTCGACCGCACGCTTGTCACCTATCAGCTCCAGCGCTTTTACCGCACCGTATCGAACATTCGGTTTTTTTTCCTTTAAGGCGTTTATTAGCGGCAGAACAGCGATTTCTTTCAGGTTTGATATAGATTCTATCGCCTCGCGCATCCCTACCTGATGTTCACTGCTCAGAACCTCAAGCAAAGGCCTGATAACACGCGGGTCTTTGAACTTACCGAGTGCGACCAGAACAGCTTTATACGTGTTTTTCTCGTTCGATGAAGTCTTTTGAATGACCGTCCTGTCCTTTGTCAACCTTGATTCTAGTATTATCTCAGTACGATATATCACGTCTGACAAAGGTTCTATCGCTATCGGATCGCCTATCTCAGCGAGCACCTCAGCCGCGAACCTTCTGATAGAGTGTTTTTTGCTTCTCAACAGCGGTATGATACGCTCAATGACGCTATATCCGTCCTCTTTCGCTATTCTTTTCGCCCGTCGCGAGAGAGCGTCAGGCAAATAATCGTTTTTATTGATATACAATATGATCTGCTCAGTCGCGGGCGCCCCGAGCCAGACAAGCTCTTCCCACTTCTCAAGCCCAATCAGAAAGTGGATCATCTCATCGTCTGTCACAGGCTTCCAGCCCAGCCCATTCAGCTCAAACGCGGCGCTTTTTTTGTAGCCTACATCATATTCCATCATTATTTCTATAAGTGGTTTGAGAGCTTTTTCACCAAGTTTGACGATTTCAGGGTTAGGCGAGGTTCTCCTGCCCCTGCTTGATTTTAAAAGAAGTAACCGAACTTCCTCATTGAGGGTTTCAGGCTTCCAGCCACATTTTTTAAGAGCATTGTATGCCGCGAACCTGACCTCCTGGCTCTGATGCTTTGTCAGTACCTTCAATGACTCGATAGATTTTTTGTCACTAAGCGCGCCTAAGGTCTTAGCGATCATCTTTATCATACGCATTTGATTGGAGTTTTGTTCATACACGCTGCTCTGACGCTTCCGGAGAAACCTTTCAAGTGGTTCAACAGCAAAAGGCGATGATATAACGTTCAACTTCTTAAAAATCCGTTCCGCCTGAAAAAAAGGCAGTCGATCATCACTTAACAAACCTACAAGACCGGCAACATACTCATTTACTACTTCACTCTGCCGCCAGCCCGGATCAATCTTCTCTAACGTCGCGAGCGTGATACTGTCTGACTTGTTACCGAGTCCAGAAATAAATTTCAGGACAAGCTCACCCTTAGGAAGCTGACTGTACCAGTCTGGCTGAAGCTCATCAAGCGCGGCGACAAGCCCTATATTCACGCTAAGCGCCTTGCTCTCTTTAGCCGCTTTTATCATCGGTTCGATAGCTTCCTTCCCAAGCGCGATTAGTTTTTTAGAATCCTTGATATAAAACCGCACCTTTTCATCAATGCTTTCAGGCGCCCAACCGAGGCTGGTCAAGACCATCCTGGCATAGCGTCTGACATGCTCCTTCTCATCATAAAAACGCTTGACAAATTGCGGAATAAGTTCTTTATAAATTTCAATCGTTACATTTGGATACCTAGAGGAAGCGATTACCTTTCTTGATATTCTTGATAATATATCTTCCTTCTCATCACCTTCTGCCTTCTTATATAAAGCGATCAGCTCAGCATCGTTCAGCTCAGCTTTTCCGTCAACGCCATTAAGGCTAAAACCGCTGGACGTTTTCCCCCTCTTCAGGCTCGCGGTATAACGCGCAAAACCCTCATTTGCCTTACCTTCTTTGCTCAACAGAAATTCATCGAGCCTGTCATTGTAGTCAGGGATCGCTGATAATGCCTTAATAATTCCGGTAGCGCGCGATAATTTATCAGGCAGGGTTTCACCTTCTTTTAAATCACCAAACGCCATGAATTCTTCATGCAAATTCTCAAGGCTCTTCACCAGCAGACTCTTGGCGACTTCAGAGGTCTCCCACCCCTGACGATGCGTATTTAGTGTGCCCCACGCCATGGATCTTATACCGTTGCTATCGTGATTCAGCAACTCAATAAGCTTTTCGGTAGATAAAGGGGTGTCAATAGAACCTAACGCGAAAACAACCTTAAATGGAATGCTTTTTGAGGGAAGCGTCTGGGGGAAATCCTCCACGCCATATTCCGCTACCATGCTGGCGATAAACGGTACAGCCGCTTTAGCCTCATCTTTGAGAGAAGCTAACATTCTTAATGAGTTAGACCTCTCATAATAATATGGGGAGTATAGGTTTTCTATCTCAAGTTTTAAGCTCGCGGGGATATTCTTGGGGATCCCGGATTTCGGTATTGATGGCTCGGCAACGAGGCGCTGGGTTCCCCCTACCACAAAAAGCAATAACGCGATAATGATAGACTTCTTTAATCGTTTCAATACTCCCCCTAAGCAAAACTAACACATTAATAGTTAAGCTTATAAATTACTGGATTTATGTCAAGAGGTCAAGTAATTTATTTTCGACTTCATCCTATTTCGCTTGCCATATTTGTCACTTTTTGATAGTCTTGACGTTGATTAATAATTTTACTATGAAAAACACTACTTTACGATATATATTACTAACCCTGCTTCTGCTCGCGGTGGCTGGCTGTATTAGAAAACCTGTCATTAAAAATGACACAGCTCTGCCAACACCCAAAACCAAAAGCGCGCATGACGATGACAACCATATCACCAGGGTTATCACCAAAGACACAGTATGGAGCGGCAAGGTCACGGTTGACGGTATAATCAAAGTCGCCAATGGCATCAATCTGATAATCAGCCCCGGTACGACCGTTGAGTTCACATACCATGATTATGACGAAGACGGGCTCGGTGACAGCGGGATTAAGGTCGAGGGGAACATCATCGCGCTCGGCACTTATGACAAGCCGATTCTCTTCACCGCCGCGCCGGGTCACAAAAAAAGCGGCTCATGGGGGATGATACTGGTCAACTACTCGAACAAAGTCGTGTTTGACTACTGCAAGTTTGAGTACTCCAACTACTCGGTGCACATACACTTCTCCACCGGTAGCATAACCAACTGCCTATTCACAAACAACGAAGACGGTACACGTATCGGGCGCTCTAAGCTGACTATCGCCAACAACGTCTTTAAAGGAAACAACGTGAAGGGGATGAACTTCACAGACAGCAAAAACAGCATAAAGTACAACAACATATCAAACAATAAACATGGCGTATTCCTCTTTGAGGGGGATAAAAAAAGCATAATCTCGCATAACAATATATTCGACAATGATATATACAACTTCAAACTCGGGGATTTCTTCTCCGGCAATATAACGCTCGACAATAACTACTGGGGCGATATAACCAGAGCCGAGGCGGGTAAAAAAATATTTGACAAGAAGTTCGACGATACACTAACCGAAGTAAAATTCAACCCGGCACAAAAGAAGTTTGACGATACCGGTATAATCAAAAGCGTGAAAGTAACCAAGCTGTTCGAGGTGGAGGTGGACGGCTATATAGACAGCTCCGCCGCGATAGATAAAGAGACCGGGATGATATACTTCGGTTCTTATGACGGGTATTTTTATGGGCTTGACTCAAAGAGCGGTGAGCTGAAATTCAAGTTCGAGGCTGAGGATATTGTTGACTCATCACCGGTTATCTACAAAGACAGCGTGATCCTCGCGGCGTGGAACAACAACATATACTGCCTAGACAAAAAGAGCGGCGATCCGAAGTGGTACTACGTGATGAAAAGCTCTGAGCAGAATGACCATCGGCAGTCATCACCAGTCATCAAGGATGGCATACTCTACATCGGTGGTTACGACGGCACTCTCTACGCGCTCAACGCTGATGACGGCAAAGTCGTCTGGCGTTTTAAGACAAATGGCGCGATCCGCTCTTCGGGCGTTATACATGGTGACACGATCATCTTCGGTTCTGCTGACGGTATGCTCTACGCTGTCAACCTGGCGGATGGTCGGGGAAAGTGGTTCATAGACCTCCAGAGCCCGATCCTCGCTACACCGCTACACCTTGGAGACGTCATTGTCGTCTCGACAAAGAGCGGTAAGCTCTTCGCGATTGACGCTGAAACCCACGAGACGCTCAGCATATTTGAGAACAAAAACGTGAACTTCTACTCCGCGCCGATATCGTACAAAGGCGATGTACTATTCGCGACGACTGACAACAAACTATACCGATTAAAAAAATACAACCTTAAAGTAAAATCCGTAACGAATATCAAAGGCCCGGCATACGCCACCCCGATGATATATAAGGACTTTATCATCGCGCCGAACAACTCGGGGAATCTGAACATCATCGAGCGCGGCGCGGCTATGCGTGTCATCGGTTCGTTCGACGCGGGCGACGCGATCCAGAGCACACCACGAGAGTACGACGGTAAGCTTTTCTTCGGCGCCCGGGACAATAAATTTTACGGTATAAGAATTGATGTGATTACAAGTGAGGGTTTTACGACCAATGGAGAATAAAAAGAGTTTTTATGCCGGTATATTTGGAATATGCCTCTGTACATTAATGTATGAGTTGATATTGACCCGGGTATTCTCGGTGCTGATGTGGTACCACTTCGCGTCGGTGGCGATATCGCTCGCGCTATTCGGGCTGGCTGTGTCAGGCATAGCCGTATACGTGTTTGAAAAGCCGTTTTCTAAGGCGAACGCGCCGAAGCAGATGACGCTCTTCGCCACACTTTTCGCGATATCGCTATTCATGTTTTTCATGTTTTTTGTGGTCGGGAACATGCAACAGTTCCCGTTTTTTATGTACAAAATATTCGCGTCGTTCCACCAGAAGTTTAACGAACCGTTCCAACAAGGCGCGGCCGGGATAGATTTTTCTTCAACACTATTCTTCTACCTGACGATGCTGTACGTATTGATGTCGCTACCGTTTGTGTTCGCTGGGTTTGTCACCTCGATAGCTATGACGCATTACAGCAACAAAGTCAACAAGATATACTTTTATGACCTGCTTGGTGCGGCGGCGGGGTGTATTGTGGTGATCGGAGTGCTTGACGTGGTCAGCGGACCGACAGCTCTTCTCTTCGTAGCGTTCGGCGGTTGTGTCACAGGTGCGCTTTTCGCTTATTCCAACGGTCAGAAGACATTCCTCAAGGTGCTCGTCGCGCTAAGCCTAGCCTTCGCGACTCTCATCGGTGTCAACGCGAAACTCGACCTGACGCGGATAAATTTCGCGCGCGGGCAGAGAGAACCGAACATGCTGTCAGTGAAGTGGAACTCTTTCTCAAGAGTCGCGGTATACCCGATGAACAGCGAGGATATGGAGCAGGCGTGGGGGATAAGCAGAACTTACGCGGATCGTGGCGGCATATACCCGATGCAACACGGTATGGTGGTGAACGACACCGGCTATACAGTTTTATACAGCTACCCTGAGAGTGAAGAGGAGTTCGAGTATTTCAGGAATAATGTTATCGCGCTGCCGTACTACCCGAAGGAGAACCCAAAGACGCTCATCATCGGTCCTGGTGGCGGTAAGGACGTTCTGACCGCGCTGGCGCTAGGCTCGAAGGATATCTCCGCGATAGAGATGAACCCCCTCATAGCCGAAAATGTCAACGATGATTTCGGCGCTTTGACCGGGTACTTGTATAACCGCCCCGAAGTGCGGCTTTTCATCGATGAGGGGCGTAGTTTCATCAAGCGCAGTCCTGAGCAGTACGATGTTATCCAGGCGTCGGCGGTATACGAGAATATAGCTCCATCGGCGGGCGCGTTCACGCTTTCTGAGAACCTGATCTACACGAAGGAGGCGTTTTCAGACTACCTTGACCACCTTTCAGAAGATGGTATTCTCTCTATCTCGCGTTTTTATTTCCGGGGATTCACGCTGCGGCTTACGGCAACCGGTATGAGCGTCCTTAGCGACATGGGCGTAAAAGACCCGTGGAACTATATTTTGATCTACCAGTCCGGGCAGGTAGCCAACTTCATGATGAAGAGGACACCGTTCACCCCACAGGAGCGGAAAATCATACAGGAGCAGGCGCGGGAAAAACAGTTCAACCCGCTCTTTGACCCTGATGTAAAAAAAGACGGTATATTCAATGAGCTGATATTCTCAGAAGATCCCGCGGAATTTTTCGCCAGCAAGACGCATGACTACAGACCAACGACAGATAATAAGCCGTTTTTCTATAACAAGATAAAACCAGAGGATTTTTTCAACCTTTTTGTTTTCAATAATGAGAAAGGGTTTGATGACCGCGGTATAATTCTGCTCAGAAACCTCATGTATGTCGTTTGTTTTTTGAACACTCTTTTTGTCATACTACCGCTTCTGGTGTTCAAAGTTATGCACCTCAAAAAGCTGACTATGAGCAAATTCGACATCTTTAGAACGCTACTCTACTTTGTAATGCTCGGTGCGGGCTTCATGCTGGTCGAGATAATACTACTCCGAAGATTCACACTACTATTCGGAAAGCCGATATACTCACTCGCCGTGATACTCTTCGCGATACTGATATTCAGCGGGCTTGGAAGCTATATTTCCGGGCGTCTCACAGAGGGGAAAGGGATCGACTACCGAAAGAGTCTGCTCTTCGTCGTCTTCGCTCTTATAATAATACTGTCGATAGCGTACACGTACATTCTGCCTCCGCTTATCATAAGCATAATCACGCTACCGATCAGCTTAAAGATACTGGTGAGCGTTCTTCTGCTAGCGCCTATCGGTCTGCTTTTAGGATGTCCGCTACCGGTCGGGGTGAGCATACTCGACATAAAAGAAAAACGCCTGATCCCTTGGGGTTGGGGCTTAAACGGATCGGCATCTGTACTCGGTTCTATACTCGCTGTCGCGCTGGCGATGAACTTTGGCTTTACGAACACAATGTTTTTTGGGAGTGCGTGTTATTTTGTCGCGGCGTTATGCTGGGTTGGACAGGAGTAAAGGTATATAAAAAAATGGCGTTTTTTTCAATATATGTCATTTTTTTCTTGCACAAATTTAAACAAGTTGTTAAATTTATGGTGTCAGTATAAAATTTTGTTGAGTTAAGAAGGAGATTGCATGAAGCGATTAGTTAAAGTAACAATTATATCTACATTGATTATAATATTTGGTATTACATTTTCTTATGCTGGTGTTGACGCACTCAAGAAGGTAAAGTCGTCCGCCACACCAAAAAACATGCAGGTGACCGTAAACCCGAATGATCCGACCTGGATGCTCCGAGCGGCTGAGGACGGAAACCTTGAGGAAATCAAACGGTTCATTGATGGCGGAGTAAAAGTAAACGCCGCTACCAAAAAAGGCACAACAGCGTTGAAGATAGCGGCGCACCGCGGCTACACCGAAATCGTGGAATACCTGCTAAAAAAAGGCGCGGAGGTAAATGTCGAAGACCACACCGGCTTCTCACCACTGATGGCGGCGTCATACTCAGGCGACTTAAAAAGCGTGGATCTGATTATTGAAAAAGGCGCGAAGCTTGACACAATCAACCTTGATGGCTTGTCCGCGCTTATGTTCGCGACTCTTCAGAATCACTCTAAGGTTGTAAAGCATCTTGTCGAAAAAGGCGCCAGCGTGAATATAAAAGAGGAAAAGTATAAGTTCACAGCTCTTGATTGGGCAAAGCAGGTTAAGAACCAGGAAATCATCGATACATTGGTAAAAGCAGGCGCCAAAATAGGTGAAAAAATAGAAGACAAAAAAAAATAGTAGCGCGAAGCTAAATAACCGCTACCCGCTATGAAAGTGGTTTAATATCCACTTACCTGGCTCTACTTCAGTCGCGTGCTTTATCGCGTTGTATGTGAACCCCTTCGCGAGTTTAACAGCCTCAGACAACGCTTCCCCATGCGCGAGAAACAACGCCGCGGCGGACGAAAACGTACAACCGGTACCGTGTAGATCTACCGTATCTATTTTCGATTTCTTCAACACGCTGAAATCACTACCATCATACAAGAGATCAATCGAGTGCGTCGCATCCATAAACCCTGTGATAACGATCGCCCCCGCGGAAGACGCGGTAAGCTCAACAGCTGCCTCCTTCACGTCATCAAGGCTGACTATGCTCCTGCCATAAAGCTTCGCCGCTTCAGAGATATTTGGGGTCAGCAGGCTAACATGCGGGAAGAGCTCGTTTTTCAGCATAGCGATATCATATTCTATCAGGGCTTTCCCAGTGGATGATTCTATAAGCGGGTCTAGGACAATATTTTTCATTTTGTTACGCACTATCGCTTTACTGACCGCCGTTACGTTTTCGCGACTATAGAGCATCCCTACCTTCACCGCGTCAACCTTGTAATATTCAACAACAGCGTTTATCTGATCTATAACACGCTCAGCGCTCACAGGAACGCAACGATGAAACGTACTGTCATTCTGCGCCGTCACGCTGGTGACAACCCCCACTGGATTCCCACCTAGAGCGCATATAGTTTTTGTGTCCGCCATAATTCCGGCGCCACCAGAGGGATCGAACCCGGCGATTGTCATTATTGTAGTCATTTTTTTACTCCTTTCTGATATTATAAAGCTGATTTTATTATTTACAATCTTTTTTTGGAATTCGCTCTGAATACTTATTTAAGACCTATCCACAACACTTAAAACTGTCATCCTGAATTTATTTCAGGATCCGAAAACTCTAATGAATACAAGCATGTCCAGAACCTGAATAAGAGACGCGGCTCTTATTCAGGCTGACGGTTTAAGGGTCGCACAGGAGTCTTTATTTATAAAAAAGTGGCAGAGCAGTAAAAAAAGCTTGACAATGACTTTGATATATATTA
>JAJRXV010000001.1 GCA_024276115.1 Deltaproteobacteria bacterium | reverse complement strand
GTGATTCGCGATGATACTGTCATATCGCGCGGTATGAGCGAAGACCTTCTTCGAGAGGTAGAAGTTAGTACCGATCGAAATATTACCATCAGCCTTCTCCATCTCACCAAGCACTCTATCATAATCATCGGGATCGACCACTACAGAAACGTCCTGGTAGTTTTTCGCCGCTGACCGCAGCATCGTCGGACCACCAATATCGATGTTCTCGATCGCGTCCTCAAGCTTGCAATCAGGCTTCGCTATTGTCGCCTCAAACGGGTAGAGGTTGACCACCACCATATCGATTGGTGTGATGTTATGCTCTTGCATCTTCGCTGTATGTTCTGGGTTATTGCGTATCCCGAGCAGTCCGCCATGGATTATAGGGTGCAGGGTCTTAACTCTGCCGTCGAGCATCTCAGGGAAACCGGTATGCTCAGAAACGTCCTTAACGAAAAGACCGTTCTCCCGAAGCAGTTTCGCGGTACCACCGGTCGAAAGGATATTCGCCCCCATATCAGTTATTTTTTTCGCGAACTCTACAATACCGCTCTTATCAGATACGCTGATCAACGCAAGTTTTATCTTGGCCACTTGTATTCCCCTTTATTTATGAGATTTATTGTCGCGTTACGCTGTGTTAACACAACTTACCGCTCTTTGCTACGATACGTAAATTTATTAGAGCGGGTATTGTAGCATTATATTTTCAATCTTTCAAAGTTTTTTTGATTTTTTTTTGTTTTTAAGGTGTGTCATTCCCGAGGGCTTCTGTCGGGAATCCAGGACAGCATAGTAATGAGTATGGTATAAATATTGGTATCATTGCACAACTCCCTAATCCAAGCTATGGACTATTGAGCAACCCATAGCATAATTGGTAGCTTGTAAAGCTCGACAAGCGTTTGAACTTTCTTTAAATATTCTTTGTCTGTTTTCTTTTTGTATCTCAAAAGGATTCCAGGCTTCTTCCCAGTCTGAATTGAGTAGTTTAAGACCTTCCCAACAGCTTCTGCCCAATCTTTACCCCAAGCAATCTCTATTGCGTACTTATCAGACAAGCAGTCAAGACTGGTCCTATTTGGAAGTGTTTGCTCTACAACACCATTCATGCGTTCGCAAAGCTTGACTTGCCAATCCTTTTTTTTCTTTTTTAGTTTAGTATTTTTTTTAACGGTGAGAGGCTTGCTGTTAGGGTGAACAGTTATAGTACCACCTTGGACAGAATATACAGTTTTCCGGCCAGTTCTATACCTTATGATAGTGCTTCCGTGATAATTTTTAAGGACTTTAGCAACACGTTTTCTACCAAGACGTATTGCTGTATCTATTGCTGAAAGACCAAAGGCATCCTTTATATTAACGTTGGCTCCATAATCAATCATTAGTTTTATTAATTCTGCGTTTACTCTATCATCATAAAAACCATTAGGGCCAAACATAGTGTCTATCGCTATAAACAGCACAGCTTCATTATAACCACCTATTGCATTTGGATCCGCACCGTTTTCCAATAAAAGTTTGAACGTTTCTGCGTTAAGATGATCAATAGATTCCATGAGAGGGGTATACTTAAATGAGTCATCGCTTATAATATCAACATCACATCCCTGATCAATTAACCTTTGAATCGTTTCGTTATCACCATTCTCAGCAGCTGTTAATAAGTCCTTACAATCTTCAGCAAATACACTGCTATAAGTAAAAAATGTAAATGTAAATATTACAAGTAGTATTTTTTTCATAGTGGGTACCTCTTTTTATTTGATCGTTGAATACTGAAATATTTTGTTTACTATGTTTTTCATTTTTGTTAAGCTTTCGGTAGCCGCTTGCGTTAGCGACTGGGTAACAACAGTAGCTATCTACAAACCCAAAACAATATCCATCAACATTACATTCATTTGTACCATTATTAACAATTGAAGGCAATAAAAATTTATAAAGCTTCGCTTTAGTCCTCTCCTCCTTGATCCCCGACAGAAACACTCGGGGATGACGTTGTGGGCGCGCTCGGGAATGACGGAGGTGTATAGAATGAAGAGTTATAAATTAAGACCTGCACGACCCTAAAACCGTCGTCCTGAATTTATTTCAGGATCTAGCAATCCTAATAAATCCGGGTAGATCCCGAAACCAGAGGCGCGCCTCAAGTTCGGGACGACGGTAATAGTTTTTATACATAAAAGCAGGTTGTGCAGGGGAGTCTTGAATTATGAATGAATAATGAAAGGCTGTAAAAAGTTTTTTTAACGTCTTGCCTCTGTGTCCTCTGTGGTTAACAGGTGGGCATGTAGTCTTATATTACAAATAATCCTTGAATTATTTTTGTAATTAAATTATATTCCAGTTTCTTAATGAAAGGGGCGAAAAATGGCGCGAAGCATGACAGGTTATGGTAGAAGTGAGATAGAATCAAAGAATATATATGGTTATGTCGAGGTGAAAACAAAGAACCACCGGCATCGGGATATAAAGATATCTTTACCGGGTAAGCTTTTCGCTTATGAGATTTCTTTGCAAAAGATGATAACGCAAAAGCTTTTGCGTGGTAAGATAGATTTCGCTGTTCGGATTAAGTCATATTTAAAGCCGAGCTTCAAGCTGTCATTAAACAAGACCCTCTTGCAGGAGTACAAAAAAATATTTAGTGAATTGAATAGCGAACTTGGGACTGCTGGAGCGATCAACCTTGTTGATGTAGCTCAGCTGAACGATCTCATCGTAATGGTGGAAGATGAGGACGCCGCGAAAGAGCTGTTCAGTGAGGTTGAGAGCGCCGCGAAGTTGGCGTTGGATGCGCTCTGCGAGATGCGTGAGTTTGAGGGGCAGCGTTTGGTGGATGAGATAAAGCTTTTTATCTCAGCGATCGAGGAGCGGGTGACAACGATAGAGGCAAAGCGGGAGAAAGCGATCGATGGTTATTGTGATACGATCCGGTGCAAGATCCAGAAGCTTTTGAATGAAAGTAACCTTGACGAACAGCGGTTGCACCAAGAAATAGCGTATATAATCGATAAGAGCGATATCAGCGAGGAGATCACACGATTAAAGAGCCACTTGCGTCATTTCGATAAGATAGTGATGGAGGATGGCTCTATCGGTAAGAAGCTTGACTTTCTCTTTCAGGAGATAAACCGTGAGATAAATACAATCGGCTCCAAGGCAAATGATTTTGATATATTGTCTCAGGTTATCGAGGTAAAAAACGAGCTTGAGAAAGCAAGGGAACAAGTACAAAATATTGAATAATTACATAATAATATAATGATTGCTTGATAAACTTTATAGTATTAAAGTATTGACATTCACTCTTCTATTGGTTATTATTATGGTAAGAGATCAAATAAAGAAAATGTTCAGGAATTATGGCGCTAGAACTAAGACAAGAACTTAAATTATCTCAGCAATTAGTGATGACGATGCAATTGCAGCAGGCTATCAAGCTTTTGCAGCTTTCTCACCTTGAGCTAGTCGACCTTTTACAGGAGGAGATGAAGGAAAATCCTATCCTGATAGATGAAGAGCAGGAGAATAATGACCTAGACAAGGCTGACAAGAGCAAGCAAGAAGAACCAGAAGCAAAAGAAGCTGAGGAATCCCCAGATCCATTCGCGGAAAATACCCAAAAATATGAAGCATTTATATCAAACTACAATAGCTACTCACCTTATGGAGAGACAGAAGAGCGGGAGCAGTTTGAGTCTGTAGTTGTCAAAAAAACCTCCCTGATCGACTACCTTACCTGGCAGTTGAACCTGTCTGCCGTAACAGACGATCAGCGTCAAATCGGAAATATTTTAATAAACAATCTTAATGATGACGGTTACATGATTGCTGAAGTCAGCGAGCTTGCCCAAAATTACGATTTTCCCGAGAAAGATGGTTTTGAAGTCCTTGATATTATTCAGGAATTTGATCCGCCTGGGGTTGGGGCGCACAACCTTTCTGAGAGCTTGATAATACAGGCAAAAAATCTGAAGCTGGATAATCCTGTAATGATACGGATTATCAAAGATCATATTAAGAACCTTGAGAAGCGCAATTATAAGGCTATCGCTAAAGCTTTGGGACAGTCGCTGGATGTGATCCATGACGCGTGTAAGGTGATTTTGTCACTTGAGCCGCGACCCGGCAGGGTTTTCTCCACCGATGATGTACAATATATCACTCCAGATGTCTACATTCACCGCATTGGAGAGAAGTTCATCATATCACTGAATGAAGATGGCCTACCAAAATTAAGGGTTAGCAACTATTATAAAAGTATTTTGAACAATGCTAACAACAGCGAGAGTTCTAAGGTGACGCGCGAATATATCCATGGTAAACTCCGGTCAGCGGAGTGGATAATCAAGAGCATACATCAGCGTCAGCGTACTATTTTTAAGGTAGCTGAAAGCTTGTTGAAGTTCCAGAAGGATTTTTTTGATAATGGGGTAGGGTATCTTAAGCCTTTGATTCTTCGTGACGTGGCAGAGGATATTGGTCGTCACGAGTCTACAGTGAGCCGCGTTACTAGCAACAAATATATTTACACACCGCATGGGCTTTTTAAGCTGAGCTATTTCTTCACAAACTCGATCGAATCAACTGAGGGCGATGATGTTGTTTCTACTGAATCGGTGAAGGAGCGTATAAAGGTCTTGATAGCTAAGGAGGACAAGGCTCATCCGTTGAGCGATCAGGCGGTTTCAGTGATTTTAAAGAAGGAAAAAATAAATATAGCGAGAAGGACGGTGGCAAAATACAGAGAGAACCTAAAAATATTACCATCTAAAATGAGAAGGAGAGCTTTCTAATGAAAAACTTCTTTTATTCAATTAATTCAAACAACAATGGAGGTTTAATATGCAAATACTATTTACTTTTAGACATATGGATACATCAAGCGCACTTAAAGAGTACGCAGAGGAAAAACTCGGCAGGATCAAGAAGTACTTACCAGATCCATTAGATGTACATGTCATCTTAGCGGTTGAGAAGATCAGGCACATTGCAGAAGTAACTATCGCAACAAACGGAATAACTATTTTTGCTGAGGAAGAAACTCGAGATATGTACTCCGCGATCGATGCCGTAATAGACAAGATAGAGCGGCAGGTAAAGAGATATAAAGAAAAGATCAAAGCGAAAAAAGGTCATCATGGTAAAAAAACAGGCGTACGTATGCAGGTTTATTCATCTGACAGCATACATTCAGATGAGCAACCGAAGGTGATAAAGAACCGGAATTTCTTTGTAAAACCTATGTCAGTCGATGAAGCGGTTATGCAGATGGACTTGCTCCATAATGATTTTCTGGTATTTACTAACGCAGTGTCAGATGATATTAATGTAGTATACAGACGTAAGGATGGGGATTATGGTTTGATCGAACCCCATGCTTCATAAGGATAAAATGAATATTAGAGACCTTTTAGATAAAAGCAGGATTGTCGCTGACATTACCTCAATCGATAAGGAAAGCATTTTAGGGGAATTAGCGGCGCCGCTGGCAACAGATAACAGCAGTATCGACCTTGGGCTGTTGACCGAAAAGTTACTTGAACGTGAGAACCTAAGCAGTACCGGTATTGGCGATGGCATTGCTATACCTCACTGTAAGTACAAGAAAATTAACGGAATTATCATGTCCTTTGGAAGGAGTGTCAAGGGGGTTGACTTTGATTCTATTGATAATAAAGATACGAATCTCTTTTTTCTGTTAGTTGCCCCAGACACTCCCAAGGCCGCTGGAGAGCACCTTCGAACGCTTGCTAAAATCACACGGATACTTAAGAACAATGACTTTAGAAACAAACTTATGTCGGCCGAAACCAGTGAAGAGATTTATAGGCTGATTGCAGAGGAAGATGAAAAATACTAATGTCGTGTCATCGAGCTATGATATGGCGTAATATTAAAATGTGATTTTGCCTGTATGCTGGGTTCGTAGCATTGCATACAGGCATAAGATCAAAAATAGATACCTGTTGTTATTGCACAACACGACAATCGAGTGAGAAAGAAATGCTATGAATTCCATTTCAATCAGGGAATTATTAAAAGACCAGGAAGCGCACCTTCAGTTGTCCCTCACAGGAGCTGATAAAGGTCTTGACAATGAAATCAACGTACCGAGGATTCAGAAACTTGGTATATCTCTCACGGGTTACACTAAATTCTTACGACCTGCGCGGCTCCAAATAATAGGCAATACAGAGATTAACTACCTTAAAACTCTGCGGGGCAAGGAAAAAACAAACAGGATAGATAAGGTTTGTTCGCACAATATCGCCGCATTCGTAGTGACGATGGATCATAAGATACCAAAATATTTTATAAATAAAGCGAAGGCAAGCAGGATACCGCTTATTCGCACCCCCCTTACCAGCTCAAAGTTTATTACCTTCATCACTAGGTATTTGGAAGAAAAGTTGTCACCGACAACAGTTATTCATGGTGTTTTGCTTGAGATATTTGGGATCGGGACATTACTGCTCGGTAGGAGCAGTATAGGCAAGAGTGAGTGCGCGCTGGATCTCGTTTTGCGTGGACACAGGCTTGTAGCTGATGATATTGTCAAGATTAGGAAGAGGGCGCCGACAGTTCTTCTTGGTTATGGCGCTGATCTTATCAAGCACCACATGGAGATACGTGGTTTGGGGATCATCAACATAAAAGACCTGTTTGGTAGCGCTTCTGTCAAAGAGGTACAAAAAATAGAGCTGATAATCCAACTTTCTACATGGGATTCTAAAAAAGAGTATGATCGGCTTGGGCTTGATGAGGAGAACTACTCGATCCTTGAAGTCAGCCTTCCGCTTTTGAATTTGCCGGTCACTCCGGGCAGGAATATGACAACAATAATAGAAGTCGCGTGCAGAAACTATTTACTTAAGCAGATGGGGTGTAACTCCGCGCTTAATTTTGAGCGTTCGTTGCATAAAAAAATAAGAGATAACAGTTGCGTGGAAGAAATCAATGAATAATAGTGATATAAATATTGTGATAGTGACCGGGCTGTCTGGCTCTGGTAGATCGACAGTACTCAAAATGCTTGAGGATATCGGGTTCTTTTGCGTTGATAACCTGCCGGTCGTTTTATTTGATAAGTTTTTTGAGCTGTGCACACAGACTTCTGGGGACATGAACAAGGTCGCGATCGGTATGGATGTGCGTGAGAGGGACTTCCTCGAGAAGTATCCGCAGACTTTTAGTGAGTTGCGGGAAGCGGGTTATAACTTTGAGCTTATCTTCTTAGAATGCGCGGATGATATACTTATCAGGAGGTTCAGTGAGACCCGAAGGACTCACCCACTCTCAGAACTTGGCTCTGTTGAGGAGTGTATCTCTCTTGAGAGAAAAAAACTAGCCGGATTGAAGAGTCTCGCGTCTAAAGTAATCGATACAACTAATATTAATGTTCACCAGCTGAAAAAAGAGGTGAAAAAATATTACGCTGAGTTTTCAACATCCCACGCGCTTCAGATAGACCTTCTTTCATTCGGGTTCAAAAATGGTGTGCCAACCTCAGCGGACCTTGTGTTTGATGTAAGGTTTATGGTAAACCCGTATTTTATACCAGAACTTAAACCATTGACAGGGCTGGATGAGAGGATTCAGGACTTTTTATTTAAGGATGATGTCGCGGCGATAGAATTTATTGGTAAGTTGTTAGATTTTTTACAATATCTTATTCCGTTGTACGAAAAAGAGGGGAAAAAATACTTAACAGTAGCTATCGGTTGTACAGGTGGTCAGCACAGGTCTGTGGCTGTAGTCAAAAAACTCGAGTTATTACTAAAAAAAGATTATAATAATTTAATTGTAACTCATAGAGAATTTCCTTATAATTAGATGTAAAAGTGAAGGAGCAGAAATGGTAGGAATCGTAATCGTAACACATGGTGAGCTTGCGTATCAGCTTTTAGAGACCGCGAAAAGCATCGTCGGTGATGCAAATCAGGTGAAGACTTTATCGATCACGGCGGATAAAGACATAGAAAAAACTCGGCAGGAACTCTCTGACGCTATTCAAAGCGTTGACTCAGGGGAGGGCGTTTTGATTCTGACTGATATGTTTGGTGGAACCCCTTCTAACATGAGCTTGTCGTTTCTTAACGAAAAAAAAGTAGAGGTCGTAACCGGGGTAAACCTGCCAATGCTTATTAAGTTGCTTTCAATGCAGGAAAAAAATGATTTATATTCGCTGGCGAAGCAGATAGAAGTATACGGAAAGAACAATATTTATCTCGCAAGTGAGATTTTAAAAAGCAGAGTTAATGTAGGGAGTAAAAGTTGAGTATAGTACTTTCCAGAATTGATAACAGGCTGGTGCATGGTCAGATACTTGAGGCTTGGGTACCATTTTCGAATGCGAACAGTATTATTGTCTTAAATGATGATATGTGCGAAAACCAGTTACAACGCGGGATAATCCAGGCCTTTGTTCCATCTAATATCGAACTCTTGATCAAGAAATTAGATGAAATCCCACTTATTTTAGAGTATATTAACTCTACAAAAGTAAGGTGTATTATACTCTTCTTTAATATTCATGATGCTTTGATAGCGTACAAAAAAGGACTTAACTTTCCGCTACTGAATCTTGGTAATATTCATTGTCAATGCGGCAGAAGACAGGTTACTCAAACTGTATACCTTAATAATGAGGATATAGAGGAGTTGAAGGTCCTTGAGACTATGGGCATTAAAATCGAGATGAAAACATTTCCGCAGGAAAAAGGGAAAATATACTGTAGTATTTAGCGCATATTGATCTGAGGGGTGGCTGGTGATTTACGAGATAATACTAATCAGCGTAGTCGGGGCGTTTCTATCGCTTGACAGAACAGCGTTTCTGCAATCAATGGTCGCGCAACCGATTATTATCGCTCCAATAATCGGAGCAATCGCGGGTGACTTCTCGGTCGGACTAAAGATCGGAGTCGCGTTTGAACTCTTGTGGGTGAGCGTTTTGCCGCTCGGTACTTATATCCCACCTGACGATACTCTGACATCAATTTTGGCGACCGCGTGTACTGTTATAGGGATACGGACGTTTGCCCATGTAAACGTAAACGCTTTTATAGCGCTAAATATTTTGCTACTTATTCCCGTGGGTTATGCTGGAAGGGCTATAGATACATGGATCAGAAATCGCAATAAACTATTGATGCGTTCGGCTGAAAAAAGCTGTGAAGCTGGTAATCTAAAAAGTGTGGAATTCATGAACTTAAAAGGTCTGCTTAATTTCTTTACGATTAATCTGCTGACTATCGCTTTTTTATTAGGCATTTTGTTACCGGTACTTTCTAAAATATACGAGATCATCCCAGTGTTCCTTATAAATGAGGGAATGGGGCACGTATATACGTTGATATTGATTATTGGAGTCGCTTTATTACTCGTTGGAAACAGAGTAAAGAGCTCTCTGAAAATTTCCACAGTATCATTTTTGTCATTTTCAATATTATTGGAGCTGTTTTAAAAAATGATAGTTACGACCAGAAAAAATTTAGAGTTTATACTGCTACTGAGAATATTTTTCCGCTCTCTTTATGTTCAGGCGGCCTGGAACTTCGAGAAGATGCAAAACCTCGGGTTCATTTACAGCATTATGCCCGCGCTCAAAAGAATTCATGGCAAAAATAAGGCGGCGCTTGCTGCGGCGGTGGAAAGACATCTTGAGTTTTTTAATACGCATCCGTACCTAACCGCTCCAATAATTGGAGCGACTGTAAGACTTGAACAGGATTGTAATAGCTCTGGCTCGAATTATGATAATGTCAGGTATTTCAAAAGTACTCTTATGGGGATATGTGGTGGGGTAGGTGACTCATTTTTCTGGGGAGCCGCAAGGCCGTTTGCCGCTTTGATCGGTATTTTGATGGCGATAGCTTTTAATAACTTTTACGCGCCTTTGGTCTGCTTTACAGTTTATAACATTATCCATTTTTCCTTCAGGTTTTCTTCATTTTTTTTGGGGTACTATGAAGGCGCGAATGTTATTAACGTTATAAAAAAGTTCGACTTAAGGAAACAGACTGAAAGACTTAAAATAATTCAGGCAGTTTTGGTCGGTTTTCTGTTGGCGTTAATAAAAAAACATTTTATGATTTACAATTTTAACACATTGTTTTATAATTCGAGCGTATATCTTGGATTAGCATTGATGGTATTCGGTCTATACTATCTGATTAAAAACAACATTAATCCGTTATATGTTATTTACATCGGGGCATCTGTTGTTATTTTAGTTACTTATATATGTAAAGGGGTTTAATGGAATTCTTGAAAGAATTAGTTGAAATATTTGAGATCAGGAACAAACTTGGTCTCCACGCGAAGGCGGCGGGTATGTTTGTAAAAACTACAAACAAGTATTCCGCAGCATTTACTGTAAAAAAAGATGATGTTGAAGTCAATGGTAAGAGTATCATGGGGCTTATGATGCTTGCCGCGGCTAAAGGCAGTAGGATAATTGTCAGAGCCTCTGGGGATGACGCGACTGAGGCGTTAGTTGAGATCCGTGAATTGATCTACGACAAATTTGGTGAGGAGGAGTAAAGATTTATGGAACTACAAGAGCATAAACTCAAACTCCAAGGTATAGCTGTTTCTCCGGGGATTGTAATTGGAAAAGCATACCTTCTGGACAGAAAAAGAATACGCCACATTGAAAAACCTATAAAAAACAACAAGGTAGATCATGAAGTTAATAGGTTTCTAGAGGCTGTCAATCTTTCAAAGTTACAGTTGCAGTCAATAAAGGATAAAGCGACGAAAGCTGAAGTGACCACTGCCGGGCATGGTCACCTGTATATAATTGATGTTCACCTGCTCTTCCTTGAAGACAAGATGCTCATCGATGAGACAGTAGATACCATTAAATCAAAAGAAATCAATGCTGAATGGGCTTTGCGGCTTGTTGTTAATAAGCTCCAGGCTGTATTTGATAATATTGAAGATGTGTATTTCAGGGAGCGAAAGAACGACATAGCTCATATCGCGGAAAGAATTCTTCGGAACCTTGTCGGTCGAGAAGAGGACAACATCATAGAGATAGATGAGGAGATCATCATCATCGCTCATGACCTCTCGCCGGCGGATACCGCGCAGATGTCGCTCAACAAAGTCAAGGGATTCCTGACTGATGTCGGTAGTAAAACCTCACATACCGCTATTATGGCTCGCTCATTGAAAATTCCCGCTGTTGTCGGTCTAGAGATGGTTACTGAGGTGATTACCGCTGGTGATACTATCATTATTGACGGCATAAGCGGTATTGTCATAATTGGACCGACACCTGAAGTGATCAAGGATTATAAGAATAAAAAAGCTGACTATGATGAGTATGAGAAAAAACTTATTAAGTTCAAAAAGCTCCCGGCGGTTACTAGGGACTGCCGTAAAATAGTTCTCACCGCGAACGTTGAGCTCTTAGAGGAGCTACCGACTACGATAGAATATGGTGCTGAGGGCATCGGTCTGTACCGTACCGAGTTCTTGTACATGAACCGAAAAGACCTCCCAAGCGAAGAGGAGCACTTTCAGACCTATAAAGAATTGCTTGAGATGATATCCCCGAACCCGGTTACGATCAGGACGCTTGACATCGGCGGGGATAAATTCCTTTCACAGCTTGATCTAGCCGAGGAGATGAACCCAGCAATGGGGTTACGCGCCATACGGTTCTGCCTGAAAGAGAAAGAGATATTTAAGACACAGTTGCGCGCGATCTTGCGTGCGAGCCATTATGGAGAACTGAAAATAATGTTCCCGATGATCTCTGGGATACCAGAAATCAGGGAAGCGAAGGGCATCTTAGAAGAGGTCAAGACTTCACTCAAGAAGGATGGCATACCGTTTGATGAAAACATACAGGTAGGCATAATGATCGAGATACCGTCGGCGGTGACGATCGCGGATCTGCTCGCAAAGGAAGTCGGGTTCTTCAGTATCGGGACGAACGACCTGATACAATATTCGCTTGCGATCGACAGGGTAAACGAACATGTAGCATACCTTTATGAGCCTCTGCATCCGGCGGTACTGAGGACCATAAAACATATAGTCGACACAGCGCACGCCGCGGGCATCAAGGTAAGTATTTGTGGTGAGATGGCTGGTGAGCAGGAGTATGTCTTGATTTTGCTTGCACTCGGACTTGACCAACTAAGCATGAACTCTATGTCAATACCGCGTGTTAAGAAGATTTTACGCCAGGCATATTTCCGTGATGCTCATGAGCTCCTTGAGAAGTGTTTTCAGATGTCTACAGCGTACGAGATTGAAAAATATGTCCGTCAGCAGATGCTTACCAAGTTTCCTGATGATTTTTCTTGAAATACGACCTGAGATAAAATGTCGCTAATCACACATATACTTTGAGCAGTATACGCCTCCACCGGCTGACCATTTATTATCGGCAATGGTACAATTGGTATTGTGACTTTACTGCGGTGAGACAAGTGTATCGGGCTTTTTCGGTAGTAGTATCTGCTTGATCTTATTACGCCTGAAAGTCAATATCAGCAGGTCTTCGATAGCGTCTCCATCCTTGAATTCACGAACAGTACCAGTGACGCCTTTGTAGTTCTTCAGTGCGTCTAACGCTTCCTTCAACTCCTCGCGATCCTGTATCACTTTGCCCCAGAGTAGCTTCAACAGTATCCTCGCGGAATCATAAGCCTCAGCCTCAAACAAGCCCGGGGCCCGCTCAAAAGTACCTTTGTATTCGTTGACGAATTTTATCACATCCTCATCTGCGCTACCATTAAAGAACCCGTCAACAAAAACAACGCCGTCAGCGTTACCCTGAGCTATATCAAGGATCTTCGTTGTATTAAAAGTACTTGTACCGAGTTTTAGAACGTTTTTATCAATATCATGATAGAGCAGTTGTGGTATCAGCAATCCCCCGGTAGAGTAATCAGTCGGAATGAATATTGCCTCAAAGTCCACAATAGGCTTATATTCCATTTTATATAGCTCTTTTTTCAGAGCAAGCAGATAATTTTTTACCTGCTTTTCGGTCATTTGACCGGTTTTAATCATATATTCCATATCGAGCTTTTCTTCAGCCATCACCTCAGCTATCCGTATCGCCCGCAACCGCTTTCGATCCTCAAGATCACTTGTCCCGATCAGTTTTTTTATTTCGGGGGTAAAATCGCTCTTTCCGGGTTCATACGACTCGGCAGCGACTATATGACCGCCTTTATTGATGACTTCATCAAATATCAACTGATTCAGCTGTCTCCCGTATTTGTTGTCGGGGTATAGCAGAGCAAAGCGGGTCAAACCGCGTACATCAGTGGCGTAATTCACCAGTGTATGTACCTGCTTTGAATTTGTGATGAACTTTCTGTATGAATACTCCAGATTTTCGGTGACATTTTCTTTTTGGCTCAGGAGCATAATAGGTATCTTGAGCTCCTCGGCTCTCTTGGCGCACACATTAGCGGTTTTACTCAAGAGAGGACCGACAACAGCGATCGCTTTATCTTTTTCATAAGCTTCATCGAGCATCTTCAGCGCTGTATCAGGATCACCGGCGGTGTTTTTTACGACTATAGTTATCGGTCGTTCAAACTCCTTCTCCGCGAATACTTCTACCGCGAGCATTATTCCGGCAAGCATACGCTGACCATACGCACCGTACTTACCGGTAAGAGGCAGAAGGCAGGCGATCACATCCGGGTTTGTCTCTTCCCGTCGCTTGATCTTTTCAGTCAACGCGCTCAAATGCTCCCTCACATTCTCTATATGCTCAAAATCCGGAAAAAACTCATCTATCTCAAGCAGGAGTGATTTCGCGTCATGAATGTTTTTGCTCGTAAGGTGTAGTTTCGCTACGTTGTATTTTATGTATGCCGCCGGAAAGGTGTCGGTGTAGTCATCAGCGATAGCTAACAGCTCATCAGAGGTAAGGATATTGTTGATTATATCGAGCGCCGCGGTAAACGCCTTCTTCTTTTTAATCTTTTTCTTACTCTTCATGTAATACTTCATGTAGCTAGCGAGAGCTTTTTTATATTCTTTATTATCATAAAGCTCACCCGCGTTGTAGTAGATTATATCCAAAGTGTATGGGCTTTTAGGGAAGGCTTTTACAAATTTCTTCTGTCTTTTCTTGGCCTTCTTTTCATACTTTAACTCCCGGAAAGAGAGGTAAGCGTAATACATACACTCTTCCTTAAAACGTGTGTTCGGGAATATGAGTACTATCTGGTCATATTTTTTTGCCGCGCGCTTAAAGAACTCACGCAAATAAAATATTCGTGCCTGATAGACCATCGAGTCTTCGACAAGGATATCCTCGGGGAATTGTTGGATTATCTGCTCATATAATCTGAATGCGATGCTGTATTCTTTTTTCTTGAATTTTTGACCGGCGCTATAAAAAAGATCGGCCGCGGTATCATATTCTATATATTCATAATTATCGATCGACTCATTCTTTTTCTTCATCTCTAACGCGGTTTTGACTGTCTTCTTGTCAGGGTCGATGTAAATACCTGTGTTCTTGGCGGGGCCTATAGTCATACAACCACAGCCAGCCAGTAGTAGCTGGGATAAAACCACTAATAATATCAATAATATGTATGTCGGACGTCTCAAGTATATATTTCTCCACTATGTTCTATGATTAACCTTCGTGATAAAAATAACAGCTTATATAAAAAAAAGCAAGGGTAATGATAAAAATTAATAAGCTATTGACAAAACAGCGAATTTATACAATAATCAAGCATGATTAGTGAGAATATTACCATAGTTTTACAAAATATTAGCAATGCGGCAAAAAAAACTGGTCGCGCGGATACAGCGATAACTTTAATCGCGGTATCAAAGACTTTTCCGGCTGAGAATATCATCGAAGCGAGTAGGGTAGGGCAAAAGCATTTTGGTGAAAACCGCATACAGGAGTCGAAGGAGAAAATACCGCTGGTAAACGCGGAGGTAGACGCAAAAGCAGTATGGCACTTTATCGGGCATCTCCAGAGCAACAAAGCAAAGATAGCGGTACAACTCTTCGACGTGATCCATTCTGTTGACAGTATAAAACTGGCGCGGGCATTAGATAGACATTGCGGTGACTTAAAGAAGACACTTGATATATTCCTTCAGGTGAATGTTGGACGTGAGAAAGTGAAAAACGGTGTCACACCAGAAGAGGCGCCAGGCGCGGTAAAGGAGATAAAGCAGCTCAAAAACATCAAACTCATCGGACTTATGACGATTCCACCATTCTCCACCGACACTGAAAACACGCGGGGATTTTACAAAAAACTACGTGAGCTAAAGGAGAGTATCAACGCAGAACTCGGTACTAATACATTAACAGAGCTGTCTATGGGGATGAGTAACGATTATGAGGTTGCGATTCAAGAAGGGGCGACTTATATTAGAGTAGGCTCCGCGATTTTTGGGGAGAGGAAGCGTAACCTGCTTCATTAAAAGGAGATGGAAGATGGCGAAAAAAATAGGTTTTATTGGCGCCGGCAGGATGGCTGAGGCGCTCATAAGCGGGATTCTGGATTCTAAAATGGCTAAGGCGGCTGACATCACGGTGTCTGACAAGGATAAAGCCCGTACAAGTCACATAAAAAAGAATTATAAAGTAACAAGCACAACAAATAAAAAAGTGGTCGAGGCTAGTGATGTGATTGTCCTAGCAGTGAAACCTAACAATATCGCTGATGTAGTCGATGAAATCGCTAAGGTGGTCGACAAGAGCAAGCTTCTGATCTCTATCGCGGCCGGTATAAAAGTTGAGACTATCCGAAAGAGGCTACCTGATGATTTACCGGTGCGGATTGTGAGAATTATGCCGAATACTCCGGCGCTGGTGCTTGAGGGCGCTACCGGAATTTACTTCAACGAGAACTGCGCAAAAGATAATAAAGAATTTACACAAAAAATATTTGACTCTGTCGGAGTCACCACTATACTTGAAGATGAAAAGCTGATGGACGCGGTGACAGCACTGAGCGGGAGCGGTCCGGCGTATGTTTTGTATTTTATAGAGGCGTTGAGTGACGCGGGCGTTTCTGTCGGTCTCAGCCGCGATATGTCACAAAAACTCGCTATGCAGACGGTTTTGGGGGCGGCTAAGATGGTGAAGGATACCGGAATACACCCTACTGTCCTGAAGGAGATGGTGACATCACCTGGCGGTACGACGATAGCTGCGCTCAGACAGCTTGAGACCGATGGCGTAAAGGGTAGCATAATAAACGCGGTTAACAGAGCGTACAAAAAATCGAGAAAACTTTCAAAAGATTAGAACTTAAAACAGGAGTAGATTGTAATGAGTATTTTAGGGAATTTTATTAATGGTATCGCTGTAGTCCTTCAAATGGGACTTAACGCGTACATGTGGATAATAATAATCAGGGCGCTCTTGTCATGGGTTAATCCCGACCCATACAGCCCGGTCGTTGTTTTTTTGTACAACGCTACCGAACCGGTTATGCGCAGGGTTCGGAGCTATCTGCCTATGCGAAATATGGGGATGGATGTTACGCCGATAATCGTTTTGATGATAATCATCTTTTTGCAGTACGCTGTGGTTGAAAGCTTATTTGATTTAGTAAGAATGCTAAAGCAGACCGGCTGACAGGTGTGCCTGCTTTTTTGTGTTTTGCTACGGTTATACCCCGATCCAGTTGCGGGGGAGTTCATTTGAGGAGGGCAAAAAATGAAATTTTCACCGATGGACCTGACGCTTCAGACGTTTGGAGCGAAGATGCGGGGATATGACCCCGATGAGGTGAAGAGGTTTTTAGAGGCGGTGTCCGAGGATTTTCAGGAGATAATCAAGCAGAACAATATGCTCAAAGAGAAGCTCCTCAAAAAAGAGCGTGACCTCCAGAGCTACACAGAAAAAGAGAAGATGTTGCAAGAAACTCTGATGATAGCGCAACAGGCATCAAGCAACCTCCAAAAAACCGCTCAGCGTGAAAAAGAACTACTCATCGCAGAGGCGAAAGTCACTGCTGACAAGATATTGTTGGACGCGAATCTGAGGCTGGCACAGCTTTTGGACCAGATCAAAGAGCTCAAGCGTGAGAAAATCCAGTTTGAATCCTCACTTCGCAGAATGATCGACTCTCATCTTAAGATGCTCGACATTCAGGCAGAGGATGTGAAAGATGGTATAGAGGAGCGTCTCAAGGTTTTTAAAGGCTTCGCTGAAGCGGAATAATTGCAGGGGTAACGAAGATAACTGACAAGCTCGCATTTATCGAAAACGGCACTGATGGTGTTTTAATATCTATTATCGTGCAACCGCGCTCTTCAAAAAGTGAGATAATCGGAGTGTATGACGGGCTTTTGAAGGTGAGGATATCCTCGCCACCTGTTGATGGTCAGGCGAACAGCGCGTGTGTGAAGTATTTTTCAAAACTGTTCAAAATGCCGAAATCCGACATAGCTATCTTCAAAGGCGAGAGGTCAAAACGCAAAAGACTACTCCTGAAACATGCTGATATTGTTAATGTTACTGAAATAATACAAAAAATATGTGATGCGAAGCAATAAAAAATTAATAATATCATATTCACTTTCTATCCTCATACACGTTATATTTTTGCTACTCTTAAACTCACTTATAGAGACAGAAAAGCCGCCCCCAAAGAATGAACCAATACCGGTCATCTATTATAAAAATATGCCTTTGGAAAAAGCCGCCTTAAAACCAAACGCCTCAGGAAATAGCGAGTATAATAAGCCTGTTAAGATTAAATCATCACAGGTTGCTTCAAGAAAAATCACGCCACCACAGATGAAAAAACTTGTGCCTGAAAAGCAGAGTGAGAGAAAAAAAACAAAGATACCTGCTAAGACGATCGTGAAAAATATCGAGAAGCTGGTACAAAAAGAGCTACGAAATAAAATCGAACAAAAATCGTCAGTTAAGCCATTAATAAAGATTCTGGCTCCAAAACCGACACTTCTACAAATTACTCTGCCGAAATCCTCTACCCCAGAAAGCGTTAATAACGCCAAGAAAGCTGGCAATACTTTTGATGAAATTGATATAAGAAAAAGTGTTGGCAGACCGGAGGGGGAGGGGGTGAAGATAGCGAGGATACTCCCGTCGATAAGAAGGCTAGAGGAGTTGCGTGAGCTTGAGTCAAAAAGCACGAAGGGGTTTGATAGGGAAGTTGATACGATATACCTTGACTCCACCAATATAAAGTACGCATCGTACCTCGATCATATTAAGCTGGCGATCGAGCTTGCGTGGAACTATCCCGAGGCGGCGGCGCGGCGCGGTATCCAGGGGAAGGGCGTTATATATTTCAGTATCGATTCTAAGGGTGAACTTAAGGAAATAAAGCTCGTCAGTAGCACAGGCTCGAAAATACTTGACGAGCGGTTTATCCGTGCGGTAAAGATGGCCGCGCCGTTTCCTACCCTGCCGCCGCGTTTTAGGACTAAACGCCTGAAAATATTCGCGACGTACCGCTATATTTTGAATATGGTGTATGGTAGGTGAGAAAAAATACTGTTGCAGGAATGTTAAGGGGCATCTAACTAGCGAATCTTAAAATATCTAAGGGGCAATGTTGCCCAATACAATTTAGGGGCTTAAGCCCCTACGCTTCCGTTGGTCGCTACCCCTTTTTTACGGCTACTTAACTCCATTTAGTGATATTAGAACTGCTTTTTAAAATGCTATAAAAGAAGCTAACATTACAAATTGTAGATTTCATGGTCTAAGACATACTTTTGCAAGTCATTTAGCAATGAACGGAGTAGAAGGAAAAACGCTTCAAGAATTAGTGCGGTGGAATACTCCAAAGATGGCAATGAGATACGCTCATTTCTCCGCTGAGCATAAACAGTAGAGCCGTTGAACCACTAGCGAATCTTTTCAATAACAAGTACATTTGTAAGTACAAAGCCAATTTCAGTTGGCTTTGGGAAGGGAAACAACGTTGTCTAAGTCATTGTTTTTATATGGTACCTAGGGCCGGAATTGAACCGGCACGGGGTTGCCCCCGAGGGATTTTAAGTCCCTTGCGTCTACCAATTCCGCCACCCAGGCACATCAAGAATTGGAGTTATTCTTATACATAAAACTAAAATAGATGTCAATACTTTTTTTTACCTCATTGCAATCTACCATGTTCTGTGCCATCTGCCACCCAGATATCTTTCGGTGCTCCGCACGCCTTATGGGCAACATGCCCTAAAACTAAAAAAATGTTGATTTTATAATAATATAGGCATTTTTTTATAAAAGTAAACAAAAGATGAAATAGATGCTACTACCAGAACGTCAATCTGTTGACGATGACACACTGCTTTAGTTTGAGCCGACCGAAGTTGTGAAGCCGCACGGGGAGAAAGCTGACGCAGACGTGGCAGATGGTACCGAAAAACCAACTAAAACTCTTCAAAGAAGAGGCGGTCGCGTGAAATTATGGGGTAGTTCCAAAATCCGTACAAATCGGTACAAATCACTTGAAATAAAATGAGAATTGATTTATTATCCTAGCTGACGACAATAAAGTAAAGGGATATAATATAATGAACTTGACATGTGTTATTTTGGCCGCCGGCAAGGGCACGCGGATGAAATCTGATAAGGCGAAGGTGTTACATGATGTGCTCTTTAAGCCGCTTTTGCAGTACCCGGTGAAGCTTGCCACCGAACTTGGCTGCCAGAAGATAATAGCTGTTATCGGGCATCAGGAGAACAAGGTGAGAAACCGTTTCTCTAACCAGAACATAATCTTCGCCAGCCAGAAAGAACAGCTTGGTACCGGACACGCGGTTCAGTGCGCTCTTGATAGCCTGGATGAGAACGATGAGCACATTTTGATCACTTGCGGGGATGTGCCGCTATTAGAGATGAATACTATTCATCGGTTGTATGACGCGTATTCTGACAACAACGCCGTGGCAAGTGTTTTGACCGCGACAGTAGATGATCCGACAAATTATGGTCGGATTGTCAAAGATGAGGGCGGGAATTTTTTACGCATCGTCGAGCAGAAGGACGCTGACAGCGCTACTAAAATGATTGCTGAGATCAACGCCGGGACGTACATTGTAAGGCGTGACTTTCTCGAATCCGCTCTTGACCGTGTTAAGAACGAGAACGCTCAGGGAGAGTACTACCTGACTGATATTATCAGTATTGCCGTTGCCGATGGGGAGAAGGTCGCCACTCACTGTATCGATGATTTTTCCCAGATAATGGGGGTAAACACGCGCCAGCATCTCGCCGACGCGAACAAAGCGAAGCAGCACGAAGTAAACAAGAGACTTATGCTGAGTGGAGTGACTATCGTCGATCCTGACACGGCTTACATCGAGGATGGAGTAATTATAGAGCATGATGTCACAATATATCCTGATGTGACGATTACCGGTACTACTAGCATTGGCTCTGCTACAACCATTCACAACGGATGTATAATCCGGGATAGTGAGATCGGTCCGGAGGTAAATATGCAACCATACTGCCTGGTCGAGAAGAGTGCGATTGAGGGCAGTTCTGTTATCGGTCCTTTCGCGAGGCTAAGACCTGAGGCGGTGTTGAAAAAAGGCGCTAAGGTCGGGAATTTTGTCGAGATAAAAAAATCGGTCATCGGAGCGGGAGCAAAGGTGAACCACCTCACGTATATCGGGGACGCTACTATTGGTAATGAAGTCAACATCGGCGCCGGTACTATCACCTGCAACTATGATGGTATTGCTAAACATAAAACAGTGATAGAGGATTATTCTTTCATCGGTAGCAATACCGCTATTGTAGCACCTGTGACGATAAAGCGGGGCGCTATTATTGGTGCCGGTGCTGTGATAACCAAAGACGTACCAGAAGGTACAGTCGCCGTAGAGCGCAGCACGCAACGTCACTATAAACGGAAGAATGATTAAAACATAGCACACGGAAGAAACGGAAAAGGCGGATAACAACGGATAAAACAGTAGATTTAAAATCCGTTTTTATCGGTATCTTCGGTCTTTTCCGTGTGCTATGTATTCTGTTATCAAGTGTTAAAAAAAGGAAGGTAAATCATGTGTGGAATCGTCGGTTTTATATCTAAAAATAAAGATACGAATTTTTTGATAGAGGGATTAAAAAAACTAGAGTACCGGGGGTATGATTCTGCCGGTATCGCTGTGGTGAAAGATGGTGAGATAGCTGTCCAGCGTTGCGAGGGGAAGATCCGCAATCTTGAAAAAAAGTTAGATGATTTCCCGATGGAGAGCACTATCGGTATTGGGCATACCCGCTGGGCGACACACGGTAAGCCGTCAGAGGAAAACGCGCACCCCCACCAGTCTGCGGGGGTGGTAGTTGTGCATAACGGTATCATCGAGAACTACCTTGAGCTGAAAGAGATGCTAAAGGGGGAAGGGCACAAGTTTACCTCAGAGACTGACACGGAGATAATACCGCATCTTATACAGAGTTTTATGAAAAAAGGCGACGATTTTGAGGCGGCGGTAAACAGTGCGCTGAAGATGATCAGAGGTTCGTACGCGATCGCGGTAATCAACAAAGCCGAGCCGGGAAAACTGATTACGGCGCGTTTTTCAAGTCCGCTTGTACTCGGTATCAGCTCTGGAGAATATTTCGTCGCGTCAGACATACCGGCAATACTCTCTCATACGAATGAAGTGGTGTTCTTAGATGACGGTGAGGTAGCGACTCTTACCATAGATGGTGTGACTGTAAAATCGCTAGATGGAGTGGTGAAGGAGAAGAAGTCGACGATAATAAACTGGTCACCTGTAATGGCAGAAAAGGCTGGTTATAAGCATTTTATGCTAAAAGAAATATTCGAACAGCCGCAGGCGATCATTGATACTATCAGCGGTCGTATCTCTGAGGATAGTGGTAAAGTTTTCCTGCCAGATTTGAATATTACCACTGATGATTTGAAAAAAGTGAAGAAAATTACGATCATTGCCTGTGGTACTTCATGGCACGCGGCGCTTGTAGGGAAGTTTCTCATCGAGGAGCTGCTTCGGATACCGGTGGAGGTCGATCTCGGTTCGGAGTACCGCTATCGCGACCCGATCGTCGGTGAGGATGACCTGCTTCTGCTGATATCCCAGTCCGGTGAGACCGCCGATACGCTCGCGGCGCTGAAAGAGGGTAAGGATAAGGGGGCGAAGATAGTGTCGATCTGCAACGTGGTCGGGAGTTCTATCACCCGCGTATCTGATGGTGTGATTTACACTCACGCGGGGCCTGAGATCGGGGTCGCGTCAACAAAGGCGTTCACTACCCAGATAATAGCGTTGTACCTCTTCACGCTTTTTACAGGAGAAAGACTTGAACTGATAGCGTTGGATGACGCGAAAAAGATGTTGCTTGACCTCGTTTTAATACCGAACCAGATCAAGGAGATTTTAGAACAGAAAGACACGATAGACAAGATAGCAAAAAAATATTCTCACGCGTCAGATTTTTTGTATCTAGGGCGCGGAATCAACTACCCGATTGCCCTAGAGGGTGCGCTGAAACTGAAGGAGATATCATACATACATGCCGAAGGGTATCCGGCAGGTGAGATGAAGCATGGTCCGATCGCGCTTATTGATGAGGCGTTGCCGGTCGTAGTAATTGCCGTTAGGGATAAGACGTTCGAGAAGATGCTCGGTAATATAGAGGAAGTTAAGGCGAGGGGAGGGCAGGTGATCGCGATCACTGACGCGCCAGCGGATGAGATCGGCGCGAAGGCTGATGGTGTCATCACGATACCGACGACCTCACACCTTCTTATGCCTGTGCTCGCGACGATACCGATGCAGATGATCGCGTATGCTATTGCCGATTTCAAAGGGACAGATGTCGATCAGCCGCGGAATCTGGCGAAGAGCGTTACCGTTGAATAATGATAAATTATAAAAATATAAAAAAGACTCCCGCACGACTCTAAAACTGTCGTCCTGAATTCATTTCAGGATCTGGTAAGCCTAATAAATCAGGACAGATTCCGAAACCAGAGGCGCGCCTCAAGTTCAGGACGACGGTACATGGAGATAGGTTGTGCGGGAGTCTTAAAAGTATAAAAAATAAATAGTAAATTAAATTTGATTTTCTTCCGCTGTTTGGTATGCTAAAATTATTAAGGAGCATCTAACGTATATTTAGGAGGTTACGTGATGAAAAGATCAAGAGTAATTTCAGTTATTGTTTTATTTTTATTAACCCTGCTGACAGCATCGATATCCGCCAGAGCGGCGCAACTCACCCCGAGAGGTAAAATACCCACCGATATACAGTTTGAAGTGAAAGAGCAGATAAATTTGCTCCTCTCATCAGAAGTTGACGACAGAGTTGGAGCGGCGCGCGAGCTTGGCAATATGGGTGGGGAGGCCAAGCGGGCGATTCCATTTCTTCTCGGTATGCTTGATGACAGTTATTTTTCTTTCAGAATAGATTTTTCTACAACCCCATCTGACGAGGCCGCTCACGCGCTTGACAATATAGACTCTGAGTGGCGTAGCCGAAAGAGCGTGAAGAAAGCTATAGAAGAGTATATCGATATCCTTCGTACAAATGACGTATCAAACCGAAGGGGCGCGGTGCTGGCGTTGAAAAATATTAGTAGCTCGGCAGTGGAGCCGCTGATAACAGCTCTTCAGG
>JAJRXV010000100.1 GCA_024276115.1 Deltaproteobacteria bacterium | reverse complement strand
CTGGGTTTTCTTGGCGTATCGCTCATCTTCTTTATGTTTATCATAATAGTCTACCGGGGGATAAAGATCTCCATGGAGGCAGAAAATATGTTTGGAAGTCTGCTTGCGCTTGGGCTGACTACGCTCATCGGATTGCAGGCGGTTGTTAACTCGGCAGTGGTGATGGGGGTGGTTCCGACGAAGGGGCTGGTTTTACCGTTTATTAGTTATGGCGGGACATCTATGGTTATGAGTCTCTTTGCGGTGGGGGTGTTGCTAAACATCTCATCAAGAAGGGAAACCTAATATTATGAGACTGTTGATAGCAGGCGGCGGAACCGGTGGACACCTCTTCCCCGCAATAGCGATCGCAAGAGAGTTTATAAAGGCTGACGGAAAAAACGAGGTGCTTTTCGTGGGTACTAAACGTGGAATCGAGAACGTAGTGCTGAAAAAAGAGGGATTTGAACTGAATAATATATATGTTCAACCGATCGCCGGTAAAGGTCTCGCGGGTAAGGCGAAGGCGTTTTTGACCCTGCCTTTGTCACTCATCGAGGCGCTGGGAGTGCTTAGGCGCTTCAAGCCGGATTTCGTTCTCGGAGTTGGTGGTTACGCGTCTGGTCCGATCGCGCTCAGCGCGAAGATGATAGGCATCCGCACTGGGATACAGGAGCAGAATATATTCCCGGGGATGACGAATAATATTCTCGGCAAGGTGGTAGATCACGTCTTTGTAGCGTTTAAGGAGGCGGGTAAGTTTTTTAAGAGTAAAAAAGTTAGAGTGACCGGCAACCCGGTACGTGAGAGCCTCTTTGAGGTGGACGCCAAAAAAGCGTACGACGCTTTCGGTTTTGATCCTGACAGGTTCACGATATTTGTATTCGGCGGGAGCCTAGGCGCGATGAGTCTGAACAGCGCTATTATAGATGGTCTGAGCCGGCTCGATTATTGCGCGGATAAAATACAGATACTGCACCAGACCGGAAAAAAAGGATTCGATATGGTAAAAGCGGGCTACGAAAATAGCGGACTAAAAGTACATGTAGCGCCATTCATATACAATATGAACGAGGCGTATAGCGTTGCGGACCTGATCGTCTGCCGCGCCGGAGCCACATCTATCTCAGAAGTAGCCGCACTAGGAAAAGCGACGGTGCTGGTACCGTACCCGTATGCGGCCGGAGATCACCAGAAGGCGAACGCGAAAATATTAGAGGAGCAGAAGGCGGCAGTAATGATCGAAGATAAGGATCTGGGTGATAACCTGATTGATACGATATTAAGACTATATAACGATAAAGGTGGTTTGAAAGAATTAGCAAAAAATATCAGCCGGGAGGGTAGGGTGGACGCGGCTAAAGAAATCGTGAGGGTGATTTGTGAAAGACGTTAACCACCGAGGAGAGATAGAAAAGAAGTTTTTCTCTGTGTCCTCTGTGGTTAAAGTATTTAAGTATTTAAAAAAGAGTTAAAAGGAAAAAAATGTTCGGAAAAGTAAAACATATACATTTTGTCGGTATCGGCGGCATCGGGATGAGCGGGATAGCTGAGGTGTTGAAGAACCTCGGTTATGAGATCTCGGGTTCGGACAAGCGTGAGAGCGCCACGACAAAGAGGCTAAAAGAGCTTGGTATCAACGTGAGTATAGGGCACGCGCGGGAAAACATCAACGGCAGTAATGTGGTAGTCATGTCGTCGGCGGTGCAGGATAGCAACGTTGAGATACGCGCCGCTCACGACTCTAACATTCCGGTGATACCGCGCGCTGAGATGTTGGCAGAGCTTATGCGTCTCAAGTACGGTATCGCGATCGCCGGTACGCACGGCAAGACGACGACGACTTCTATTGTCGCGGCTGTGCTTTCCACTGGTGGTCTTGATCCGACAGTCGTAGTCGGTGGTAAGCTAAACAAGCTCAACACTAACTCGAAACTCGGTCAGGGTAAGTTTCTCGTGGCTGAGGCGGATGAGTCAGACGGTTCGTTTTTGAGACTCTCCCCGACGATAACGGTAATCACTAACATCGACTGGGAGCATGTTGATTATTACAGCGATCTCGATGAGATAAAGGATTGTTTTGTGGATTTCGCGAACAAAGTACCGTTTTATGGTGTTTGCGTACTCTGCATTGACGAGCCGAATATACAGAGCATCATCCCGAGGCTCGAGAAGAATTACATGACTTACGGTATCAACTCCAACGCTGATGTAAAGGCGTATGACATAAAAAATATCGATAACGGCACGGCGTTTAAGGTATCTTTTCGGGGGGAAGAGCTTGGAGAGTTTACGTCAAAGCTTATAGGTGAGCATAACGTATACAACACGTTGGCCGCGATAGGTATAGGGCTTGAGCTTGAGATCCCGGTGGAAAAGATATGGGCGGGTGTCGCGGATTTTGATGGAGTGCAGAGGCGTTTTCAGATAATCGGTGAGCCGGACGGCGTGTTGGTAGTCGATGATTACGGTCATCACCCGACCGAGATAAAGGCAGTGCTTAAGTCCGCGAAGGAGGGCTACAAGCGGAATCTGACAGCGGTGTTCCAGCCACACAGGTATTCACGGACACACGCGCTGCTCGATGGTTTCAGCAAGTCGTTTTATTTCGCTGATCGGGTTGTGGTGACAGATATATATGCCGCGGGCGAGGAGAACAGCTGGGATATCGACTCTGAGATATTAGTGGATGAGATAAGAAAACACGGTCACACTAATTGTGTTTATATAAAGAGCAAAGAAGGGATCGTCGCGTATCTACAGGAGAGTATGAAGTCTGGAGATATGCTGATCACTCTGGGTGCCGGAGATATCTGGCAGGTCGCTGACAAATTCGCGGAGAAGAAGCTAATCGAAAGGGGATAACTTGTTCACATGCGTAATGAATGTTTGGCAGAAAAAATTAGAAAAAACGTCAACTGTGAAGTAAAGGTTGATGAGCCGATGTCTCAGCATACATCGTTGAGGATCGGCGGGCCTGCGGATATCTTCATCTCGCCCAGGGGTGTTGATGGATTGACAAACGCGATAATGATCGCTCAAGAGGAGCAGTTAAAGTATCACATCATCGGTAATGGTACTAACTTGCTTGTCTCTGATGAGGGTTTTAAGGGAATGGTAATACAGATGAAGGACGGTTTTGGCAGGATAACGGTGAAGGAGAAGGCGGATTATGTTCTGGTGAAGGCTGAGTCTGGTGTCAGGCTTAGCAGGATGCTGACATTCGCCAAAGAACACGGCTTTACCGGGTTTGAGTTTGCCGCGGGGATTCCGGGTACTTTGGGTGGCGCGCTCGCTATGAACGCATCTACAAAACTTGGGGCGATTGCCGATATAACGCATTCTATCGAAGTGTTGCTGAAAAATGGAAGAATAAAAAAGATAAAAAAAGATGATCTTGATTTTAGATATAGGGATTTGGTTTTTCAGCAGAGCGTGATAATTTTGAGTGGGTGTTTCGTGTTGCGGCACGGTAATCGTGAGGAGCTAACAAAGAAAATAAACGATTTTTTAGTTGAGCGACAGGGCAGTCAGCCGAAAGGGCGTAGCGCCGGTTGTGTATTTAAGAACCCTG
>JAJRXV010000007.1 GCA_024276115.1 Deltaproteobacteria bacterium | reverse complement strand
CCAAATAGACATATTTTATTTTACAAACAAATGCTTTCGTAAGTTGTTGATATTGTGGGGTCGCAAGCGGCATCCAGCCCCTCAGAAGCGTAGTGGCATAATCCCATAAATTGCATTGGTAACATGCCCATGAGGGAGTCGATCTCCACCAACAGTTTTGTCTTTTTTGATCAGCCTGCTCAGAGCTATTTCCCCAATGAAATCGGCGAAGAAAATATAAGGAATACTGACAAAGAGTCTGTTAAACGCATGTTTCGATTAATGGTGGATAACTTGAAAGATGCTGGATTCCAAGTTGTTATTACAGAACATGCAGATATCAATGAGAGTTGGTATCAAGACATGATAGTTGAAAAATGGTGGGATGGTACAACGAAGTTAGTTCTTTTAGATTGGATTGAAGAGACTGAGTAATGAATACCCTGAAAACCACTATGGCGCTTTTGAAAGAGATCGTTCAACCGCACAATGCACAAGACAAACATAGCACTAACAAGACAGCATCTTGATTTAACAAATTTACCTCGTATAAGCCTCGTAAAATCTTGATTTTATAGAGTATATAGTCTTCTTCGGGTTACACTCAAAAAAGCTATTTTTTTTACCCGTCTTTGACATGTTATTCTCCTGGAATCTCAACCAATCCCACTAACTCCCGCGCGATAATCTCCGCTGAAAGCTCTGAGCCATTATTGTTCAGATGCGTCGAGTCATATAAATACTCATTTGTCTGCGGCACCTCAGCCGCGAGATCGATCAGCTTTATCTCGCTCTCAAGCGCGACCTGCCGCACCGCCTCGTTGAACGCGTCAGCCAATGCCTTAAAATCACTGTACTCAAATCCATAATACTCCTTCAATCGCTTCAACGAATCCACCACTATCTTGTCCGGCGCGTCAGTGTAACGGTTCGCCTGCGTCATCAACACCGGTGTTATCCCGCGCGATTCGCAGATGCTTACAAAAGTCCGCAGGTTCATCTTAAACTCCTTGAGAATCCGCGCCTTGTCGATCTTGACACTGCCGCCCTTCCCCACTGGGATAATCGGAGTATCATTGTCAGAAAACCGGTCGGCAAACTGCTTCACCTTAGCGTAAAGATTCGGGATCAGCATATTTTTGATGCTTCTAAAAAAGCTACGCGCAGAAAAAGAGTTCGTGCTTGTCACGACTATTGGTGAGTCACCCGAACCAGTGCTCCAGTACGTACCGGTGGACATAAGTATCCGCAAGTCACTGATATTATGTTTCATTATAACAACGTCAGGGTTTAGAGGAAGCACTTTATTTAGCAGTATATTGAGCGAGTGAATCGAGTTGTTTCCGTGAGCGGCGGCGTTGTAAGAGTTGATCTTCAGGTCAAGCTTCTTCTCGAGCAGTTTTCCGGTGAGGTACGGGAAGCGCTTCTCCTCATCGACAAATCCGCACTCGGTCGTCGAGCTACCAAGAAAGGCGAGTGTAACATCAGGATTATCATACCGCTTTGAGGGCATGATAAAACCGTTTTCATCGATCCGCATGACGTAGTTTTTCTTCTCGAGCCCATCGGTCAAGGTCAAATAACGTTTCGTCGGTGTGTTGTTTGTCACCTGAAGTGGTTGCGGCTCACGCAGTACGATGTACCGCTTCAGTCCCGAATCATAATTGTCAAGATTTTCACTGGTCAAGCGCAGGTATATCTCCGCGCCATAAATGATAAACAGGCACAGAAACAGCAATATAAAAATAATAGTCTTCTTCGGATTACGCTCAAACCAGTTATGAGAAGCGCCTTCCCCAACAGTAGCTTCTGGTGCGCTTATCGCTTTTTCTTTTTTCACTTTCTTAGTCAAGCTCGAATTCCTCTCTCCAGTCAGATTCATCCTCAAAATCCGGCTGCTTTTCCTTATGCAGTATATAATCCCCGACAACGAGCATATCCATCTCAGTACGCATGAAGCAACGGTAGCAGTCCTCAGCTGTATTCACAATCGGCTCGCCACGCACATTAAAAGATGTGTTGACGATCACCGCCGAACCACTCTTCTCCTCAAACCGCTTTATCAAGCGATAGTAGCGCGCGTTCGTCTCCTCTGTCACGGTCTGCACCCGCGCGGAATAATCCACATGAGTCACCGCCGGTATCGATGAGCGCGGAACTTTAAGTTTATCTATGCCAAAAAGCGTGGTCTGCTCGTCAGACATCGGTATCCTGAGATTCTCACGCACATCGGCTACCAGGAGCATATATGGTGACTCCGTATCCATATCAAAGTAATCACTTACTCTTTCACGCAACACGCTCGGCGCGAATGGTCTGAACGACTCGCGGTACTTTATCTTCTGATTCATCACCGACTGCATCTTCGGGTTTCGCGCGTCACCGATTATGCTCCGCCCGCCAAGCGCGCGCGGGCCGAACTCCATCCGCCCCTGTGCCCAGCCGATCGCCTTTCCATCGCTCAATGCGTCAGATACCTTGTCGTAAAGCTCATCCTCATTGGTGGCCTTATGATACTGAGCGTTCACACTATCAAAATATTGTTTTATATCGTCAGCGGAGTTCTCCGGGCCAAGATACGAACCGCGCATCTTGTCACTAGCATCTACCGTCCGCTCACCGCCGAGCTCTGAGTGGTACGCCGAATACGCCGCCCCTAAAGCACCGCCGGCATCACCAGCCGCCGGCTGTATCCAGATATTATCAAATATATTCTGCCGAAGCAACTTACCGTTCGAGACACAGTTAAGCGCGACACCACCCGCCAGGCAGAGGTTTTTGCTACCGGTCTCACTTTTCGCGTGCCTGCTGAGTTTCGCCATTACCTCCTCGGTTACATCCTGCACCGATCTGGCGATATCCATCTCCCGTTGCGTGACCATCGACTCCCGCGCCTTCGGCGGCGCGCCAAAAAGCTTGTCAAACTTGCGGCTGGTCATTGTAAGACCGGTGGTATAGTTGAAATACTCCATGTTGAGCCGAAAGGAACCATCTTCCTTGATGTCGATAAGGTTATCCTTTATAAGACCGACATATTTCGGATCCCCATACGGCGCGAGCCCCATGACTTTATACTCCGCGCTGTTGACCTTGAAACCAGCGTAATAAGTGAACGCCGAATACAAAAGCCCAAGTGAATGCGGAAATTTCAACTCCTTCAGGATAGTTATCTTGTTCCCATCACCGTACGCGAGGCTCGTCGAAGCCCACTCACCGACACCGTCAACAGTGAGGATCGCCGCTTCTTTGAAGGGGGATGGATAAAACGCGGACGCGGCGTGCGACTGGTGGTGCTCACCAAACAGTACCCGCCCTTCGAGTATTTTTTTGTCAATTTCTAGTATATCGCGGAGTTCTTTTATGAGCGTGTTTTTTAGGAACAGTTTTTCCTTCAGCCATACCGGGATTGCCGTCACAAAAGACTTTATCCCTCTGGGCGCCTCCGCGATGTAGGTCTCTAAGAGTCTTTCGAATTTTATGAATGGTTTGTCGTAAAAAGCAATGCGGGTGACTTCATCGAGCGTTATCTGAGCCTCGTCGAGGCAGTACCTCACAGCGTTTGCCGGAAACGCGCTATCGTGCTTCTTGCGGGTAAACCTCTCTTCTTGTGCCGCCGCGATAATCGTCTCATCCGCTATTAAAACCGCTGCGGAATCATGATAAAACGCTGATATTCCAAGGATGTATGTCGGGACTGTTGCCAAATAGAGAATTCTCCCTGTTTTCAAAAAAGCCATCGCTGTAAGTACCTGTAAAAAGGGGGTACGACCAACGGGAGTGTAGGGGGAAATCCCCCTAAATTGCATTGGGCAACATGCCCATGTCATACTACGAGATTCCTAAAATAGCGTATAGATAAATGGAGTTACCGCTGACCCCTGCCCTAAGACGATAATCACCCCAAGAAGCAGAAGAATTAAAATAATCGGTAACAACCAGAATTTTTTTCTTACTTTTAAGAACTCCCAAAGTTCTCTGATAAAAGACATTTTTACTCCTATTTTACGAAATAAGCCAAGCAATAACTTACAACCCTTTCAATGACATGACAGGGTTGTGTTTTGCGAACCTATTGACTGAGGCATTATGCCTCCTCCTAATATGAACTGCCCCGTAGCGAACCACGGTGACTTATATACCAAAACAGGCGCGCCTGCTAAAACTGATTTTTCATTGATGTCGGCTGAACCTCTCTGCTCTCCCAGTAGGTCGCCGCGCTTTTATCTATCTTTTTATTCAACAAATCCTTGCCAAGCATCCTCATAACCACTCCGACAGGTGTTATCAGCAGATAAAAGAGGATTCCAAGGATTATCCTTGAGTTTATGTAGCCGGCTACATCACCGAATTTTATCCAAAGCGTGTAAAACCCCTTTGTCCCAGTGGGAAACAGAAGCGCGACCAAGAGAAAAGATACAGCGACAATAGCCGCCCAAAGCCTTGCCTCACCGCCTTTTATCAGGGGGAGCAGGCATACCGCCAAGAAGACCGCCATCCATATTAAGTTGAAGGTGATCAGATCTTTTTTTGTCACTTTTTTTTGTTTTTTGCTCATGCTTTAGTTGTCTTCTTATGTATTAACCCGACAATAAAGGGACTGTTGCCAAATAGAAAATTCCCCCTGTTTTCGGAAAAGCCATCGCTGTAAGTACCTGTAAAAAGGGGGTACGACCAACGGGAGTGTAGGGGGGAAATCCCCCCTACATTGTATTGGGCAACATGCCCATAAAATGTATAGCGTTTAATTGTTACATTATTTTTAGTACGCATTGTCTTATTCTATCAGCCCCGAGTCCCCACACAACGTCATCCCCGAATGTTTCTATCGGGGATCTAGACTATAAACATCCTATTAAACTGAAATAAAGTTTATTCGCTCCGCTCACTGTTTTAGTCCTGGGTCCCGATTACTACTTCGGGAATGACAGTTTTTGGATTTAGAACTACGCGATGCGAAAACACTATATTGTTCATAGCTAGGTTAATTAATAAGTACAAATCGTATGATATTTTTGTGCTAAAATACATCAAGCCAGCCTGTAAGTCAAGGATTTTACTATTTGGCAAGGAAAACGCTTGACTTCGTTGGTTATTTTGCTAGTTTTTATATTAATATGACGATTAAATATGTAAAGTACTCCCCATTGTCAAGACAATATTTCCAGCGATATCATCCTTGATTTTTGTACTAATATTAGGTACAATCGTATCAACATTAAGTACAGGATGGTTTGTGGGGAATTCTAATCAAATGTTAAAATCACTTTTCATGTCAGAGACGAGGATAAGCGTACTCGCCCATTTTTCCCTGTATCCCGGAGAAACATTTTACCTGCGCCAGCTCGAAAAGCTCCTGCATAAGCCGGTCGGCCAGTTAAGGCACGAGCTCATAAACCTTGAGAAGATACAGCTACTTCACTCATTTAGGGACGGGAACCTCAAAAAATACTCCGTAAATGGGACTGTTGCCAAATAGCGTTTTTCCCATTTTTTTCGAAGAAGTCGTCGCTGTAAGTACCTGTAAACTCTCTTGAGTAAAAGGAGGGCGATTGTTGCTGCAATATGAAAAATAAAAGAGAAAAACCAAGGGGATATGTGCGTTTCAAAATCGATTTTTGATGCTCGTCGGCAAAAAAATGACGATGTTTGATGGCGAAAAGATGACTTTCAGATAAAAAAACTGTAAATTGTGCTAATCCCACCCCAAAAACGTCCAAAAAAATCAAACAAGCCGGTGCGGAGAAATCAATGTCTCTTTTTGGGAAGGCAAATTTCAATTGACATTCATAACAAAAGCCTGTAAATTAACGGTGAACGTGAGATAATATGAAAGTGGAAAACAAACGGCTCTTTATCGCGATTGACATAGCTGGATCTGTGCGTGATGACCTTAAAAAACAAGTCTTTAAGATGGGTGACTTCGGGCGCGCGAACTGGGTGCAGCCTGAAAACTACCACATGACACTGAAGTTTCTCGGGGATGTTAATGTACACGACATCAAGACTGTCACAACTATCATCAACGAAGTCGCCGCTAAAAGCGAAAAAACTACTCTCACGTATACAGAAATGGGAGCGTTCCCTAACCTCTCGAAGCCGCGAGCGCTTTGGATAGGTTTTGATGACTCTACCGGGGTAATGAAAAACATCGCGCAAGAAATTGACAAAAGGCTGTCAAAAGCGCTGGGTACGATGAAAGAGCGAAAGGAATTCAAGCCGCACCTTACAATAGCGAGGATAAAGGGTGAGGCTGACAGCATAAAGCTGAGCCAGTTTGTAAAAAAAGGCGTCAACCTGCGAGATAACTCATTTGAAGTCTCTAAGGTCACGCTTTATTGCAGTGAACTACACCGTAACGGAGCGATTTACACACAAATCGCGTTTGCGGATTTAAAATAAATTTCAGGAGGAGTTTTGATGGCAGTTGTTGATAAAAACAAGAGCAAGGCGGTTGACCTTGCGATATCTCAAATAGAAAAACAATTTGGTAAGGGCTCAATAATGAGGCTCGGTGCTGGCGCTCTATACAACAACATAGATGTCATCCCAACTGGGTCGCTAGGGCTCGACATAGCCTTAGGCATAGGTGGTGTTCCGCGCGGGCGAGTTATAGAGATATTCGGTCCCGAATCATCTGGTAAGACAACGATGACACTACACATAGCGGCTGAAGCACAAAAGCTCGGCGGCTTAGTGGCGTTCATCGATGCTGAACACGCGCTCGACCCGCAATACGCGAAAAAACTCGGCGTAAATATAGAAGAGCTGTTGCTCTCTCAACCTGACACCGGAGAGCAGGCGCTAGATATAACCGACGTGCTTGTCAGAAGTGGCGCGATTGATGTTATAATCATCGATTCTGTCGCGGCTCTCGTACCAAGGGCTGAGATAGAGGGCGATATGGGGGATCATCACGTCGGACTTCAGGCGCGTTTAATGTCGCAAGCGCTCAGAAAACTTACCGCAACTATCAGCAAATCAAACTGCATAGTAATATTCATCAACCAGATCAGAATGAAGATCGGTGTAATGTTCGGGAACCCTGAGACAACGACCGGTGGAAACGCGCTTAAATTCTATTCATCTATTCGCCTCGACATAAGGAGGATCGCCGCAATCAAGCAGGGAGACGCTATCGTCGGTAACAGAACGCGCGTCAAAATTGTAAAGAACAAAGTAGCGCCACCATTTCGAACCGCTGAGTTTGATATAGTGTATGGAGAGGGTATTTCAAAGATAGGTGAGATAATAGACTTTGGAGTCAGCCTCGACATAATTAAT
>JAJRXV010000006.1 GCA_024276115.1 Deltaproteobacteria bacterium | reverse complement strand
CTTACCTGCTCCAATTATGGTTTTGCCCCCTCTTTGAATCCTTTTAGCCAGCGTTTAAGCCCCGCGCGAAACTCACGCTTAACCGCTAAAAACTTCTTTAGCTCACTCTCTCCACCAGCCGCGATAACCCTTTGTCTGATCGCCTTGTATCGCTTGGAGTACAAAAGCGGGATAAGAAACCGGAATCTCGTCAAAAACGAGCCGCTCATTTTACGCCGCCCGCGCAGGAGCGCCGACCCCTTCCCGAGTAGAAACTGGTTCGCCAGATATTTCTCCATATCGGTGCGGTTTTTGTGTATGATCTTCAGCTCCGGGAAAAAAGTTATCTTCTCACCGAGCTCCTTGAGCGCGAAACCAAACTCGATATCCTCCGCCGTGCGAGCGTCAGAAAAGCCGCCGACCTTTTCGAACAGCTCCTTCTTGATGAAAAAATTGCATGTCGGGCAGAACTCCACCACCTCACTATTGGCGTCAGGCTTAGGCATGAAACCGCTGAACTCAAGGTAGTACTCTGCGCTACCGACCTTGCTGTCAGGCGTACCGTTCAAGACAGAGCCGCCACCGACATCGTGTGTGTTTATCAGCGTTAACAGCTGCTCATAATAGTCGGGCTCCAGCGCGCAATCAGAGTCGATAAAAACCAGCGTCTCCCCATGCGCGGCTTTCGCTCCGGCGTTTCTTGCCGTTCCGGGTGGGGTTTTCTCTGACAACCTGACAAGCTTAACATGAGGAGGTTTAAGCGAAATGCAAAACGATCCGAACGAAATAAATTTCGGGGTATCATCGTCAGAACTGTCAGCCACGATAATCTCATAGTCGCTCGCGTCACCCGCGCTCTCCTTTATCGAGCTGATACACTTGAGAATCGTCGGTGACGAGTTATACGAAGGTATTATAATACTGAATTTTATGTCATTATCCATTATAGTTCTACCTCACCGGTGAAGACTTCTTCCGCTGGTCCGGTCATCATTACATGCCCGTCGCTCTCGAGCGTTATCCGCAGATCGCCACCCTTGAGGTGTACCAGCACATCTTTACCGGTCAGCTTGTTAAGACCGGACGCCACCACGCTCGCGCACGCACCGGTACCGCACGCGTTGGTCTCACCCGCGCCGCGCTCAAACACACGCATTTTGATCTCGCCACGGTTCAGCGCCTGAACCACCTCAAAGTTTACCCGGTTCGGGAAGAACGCGTGCCGCTCAAAAAAAGGACCGTAACGCTCAAGCTCAAACTTGTCAACATCATCGACAAAAATCACGCAGTGCGGGTTTCCCATAGATACAGCGGTGATGTTAAAGTCCATCCCGACAACATCGAGCGGAAAATTTATTACCTTACCATCAAAATCCGCCGGTATCTGCCGTCCCTCAAGGATAGGTAGCCCCATATCTACGCGGACATCATCCCCGACGATTTTTGGTTTTATGATCCCGGCAAGCGTTTCTACCGTCAGCTCACTCTTTGTGGTGATGCCATGGTCAACGAGGTACTTCGCGAAACAGCGGATACCGTTACCGCACATCTCGACCTTGCTACCGTCAGCGTTGTAGATATCCATCCTAAAATCCGCTACCGACGAGTTGTACACCAACAGCGCTTGGTCGGCGCCAATACCGTAATGGCGGTCGCAGAGCCGTACCGCGAAGTCTTCGATAGTCGCGATATCATTCTCACGGCAATCGATCACGACAAAGTCATTACCGATACCGTGCATTTTTGTAAAACTAAATTTTGGCATTGTCTCCTCCAATCATTTTGAACAAGATGGGCATGTTGCCCAATTCAATTTAGGGGCTTAAGCCCCTACGCTTCTGTTGGTCGCTACCCCGTAATGTCAACTACTTACAAAAGCTATTTTTTGAAAAATCCGTAAAACATTCTATTTGGCAACAGTCCCAAGATATGTTTATCATTTTTTTTGGGAAAAATCAAGGGAGGGACACTCGGGGATGACGTTTCCGTTGTGTGCGCAAAATTTTAATAAATTTGATTTGCACAGCAAAATCGAGTATACTTTGAGGAACAACTAGGAGAGGTGATAACGGTTTATGG
>JAJRXV010000099.1 GCA_024276115.1 Deltaproteobacteria bacterium | reverse complement strand
TTCAGCGCGATTTACGAGAAAAACCTGTTCAGCCCAGAGCGTGAGGCGTACAAACCGCCGGTGGAGCCGGTAGTTGAGGAAGAGCCGCCGCCACTCCCGCCACCAGCGCCCATAGAGGTGATAACTAAGCCACGCGTGCTTCTGCGTGGCGTGTTGAGTGTTGACGATATCAACTACGCTCAGATCGAGAACCCGCAGTCTAAGCAGACGGTCTACAGGAGTGGGGATGAGATCCAGGGTTTTAGGATAATAGAGATACTCTCTGAAAAAGTCGTCATAAAAAAGGGCGACACTGTTTTCAGTATATTGCTTTTTGACAAGGATATGGAAGCGCGAATGCCGAAATATAAGCCCGCAAAGGCTACAGTGCCGGTTTATATAGAAGAACCTGAGCCGGAAAAGACGCCTGAAGAGATAAAGAAGGAAGTGGAAAAGGCCGCAAAGAGAAAGAAAAAGGCGAGGCGTGCTTTTGGTCCGAAGTGATAATCAAAAAAACTAAAGAACCAGCCGGCGCTATATGTTGGTCTAAATGTCCCGAAATGACTTCGGGACGACAGAATACAGAATTCGGGACGACAGAATACAAAGTGAGTAATGATATTTACTCCTTTGAGTTCGGCTAAAAGATTATGCAAAAAAATAGTTTTGTGATATAAAAACAAAAAATAGACGTTACGATGAGGGGAAATTATGAGGAATATGCTTAAACAAATATTTATTTCAGCGCTTATGCTCGGACTGCTGTCGCAGCCCGCATGGTCGCAAGAGGGGCTCTCGCCAGCGGGTGGCTCGGTGAACGCCTCAAAAAATGGGCTGGCGTCATCTAAACGATATGAAAAATTCATAAACTTTAATAATGCCGACCTTGTTGAAGTGATAAACCTGATAAGCTCCATACTCAAACTAAACTACATTATCGACCCGGCGGTTAGCGGTACGGTAAGTATACATACAAGAGGTGAAATAAAGCGGGATGACCTCCCGTCTATCTTGAACACCCTGCTTAAAATAAACAATGTAGTCAGGGTAAAAGAGGGCAACCTTACACATTTTATTCCGCTTAAAGAAGCGCCGAATATGCTCGTGTACCCACAGGTCGGCGATGATCCAGATACGATTGAGGTGAAGCAGAGCTTTATCATACAGGTAATCAAACTGAAATATGTAAGAGCGTCAGAGATCTCTGAAATCATTCAGAATTATTCTTCTGATAACACAAATATCTTCACGCATGAAAAAGATAACCTCATGATAATCAGTGATATCGATTCAAACGTGAAGAAGCTGATGAAAATTATTTCTCTTTTTGACGTCGATATCTTCGAGAGTGCGCAGATGACAGTGTTCTCTCTCAAGAACGCGCCCGCGGAACTTGTCGCCACCGAGCTCAAAAGGATATTCCAGGTGCATGACTTCCCGGTAAACACCGCGCGCGGTATCGGTATAGCTTTCTTCCCGATCGAGCGGATAAACGGTATAATCGCGGTTACGAGCAATCCGACGCTTATGCGGCAGACTGAAAAGTGGATCAAAGATCTCGATAGATCTGTCAGCGAAAATAAAATAGGGGTTTACATCTACCCGGTGCAGAATGTTAAGGCTGAAGAGTTGGCCGGGGTGATAATAAGTGTTTTTTCGAGAAGAAAAGACGCAGATAAAGAGTATAAGAAGAATGTAATAAAGGATAAAGATGAGTCTGCTGATACGCCTAAAGTCGCGGCGGATAACAGTGACAAACCGTCGTCTGAATCCGTACCAGAAGCAGTGGCGGATACTTTGGACTCTACAGAGGGCGCGCATGGTATGGTTGAGCACGATATTAATATCGTAACAGACAGCACGACAAATTCTATCATTGTCAAAGCGACGAAGAAGGATTACGCGGTTATTCTTGAAACTATGCAGGCGCTTGACGTGTTCCCGAAGCAGGTGCTCATTGAGGTGACGATTGCTGAAGTGCTACTGGACGAAAGCACAAGGTTTGGTGTTGACTGGCAGTACAGGCAGTCCTTCGGCAGCGGCTCTGATACTACCGGTACCGCGTCTATTTTGACCGGCGCCGCTGGAATCGGATCGGGGTTGGCGTACACTGTCTCTAGTACAGACAAGCTTACCGCGGCGCTACGTGCCTCGGCAGACGATAACAAGGTGAATATATTATCATCGCCTCGGGTTATCGCGTCAGACAATAGACCGGCCTCTATCTCAATAGGTGAGGATATCCCGATCGTAACATCGTCTTATCGGACTAACGATGTTTCTTCTACCGCCACAACTGTCGATCAGACTGTGCAGTACCGCTCTACCGGTATTATCCTCAGTGTTATCCCGCGGATAAACGAGTCAGGGCTGGTGCAGCTTGAGCTGAGTCAGGAGATATCTGAGATGAGCGAAAAGTCCGTTTCTGGTATACAATCTCCGGTGATATTCACCAGAAACACAGAGACAGTTCTCGCCGTGAGTGACAGTGAGACAGTGATAATTGGTGGTATGATGAAGCAGAGGAAGACACATAACAAGTCCGGCGTACCGTTTTTGAGTAAGATACCGATCCTCGGTTACTTTTTCAGCTATACCTCAGAGAGCGTGGTAAAGACAGAGCTTATGATACTTATCACACCGCGTGTTATCAAAAACAATAGTGATATTGTTGAGTTGTCACGCGATTACAAAAAACGGGTACGGAATATAAAGGTTGAACTCGACAAACTCACTAAAGAGTAGCGCCGTGGGGCGTTCGTCACTTATCATCGTAAGCTGAGTTATACTCGACAAAGTCAGCTTCTAACGCCTGAGGGGATTCAGCGCTGTGAATATCGGTGCTATCCCCTTCCCGACCGATTATTTCGACGATCTTTATAGGTAGTTCCGCCTCTTCTTCGCTCGGTTCACCTTCATTTATCTCCCGGTGAACAGTACGGGCGATCATGAAAAACATAACCCCTACAATCATTGAAAAAAGCGCCTTAGGCATTCCGGGCATTACGTTCGGGTGCAGAACCGAACCGATGAAAACCCCTACTATAGCTACTACCAGTAGAATCGGTACAGCAAGTAGCGATGGTGAGAGCAGAGCCGCTAACGGTATCTCGAAACGTACGATATCACCTGGCTCAGCGTCGAGCTTGTTTAATGCCGTTATACGTTCGAACCGGGGTTCTTCGTCAACCTCCTGTGGCTGGTGACACCCGGTAGAGCCGCAACCACTACCACATCCCTTCTCTTCGTGTTTTACTACTACTGTGGCGTACTCTTCGTCAAGGCTTTCTACCACACCGATTTTTTCTATCATACAGAATATCCTTTCGTCAGTATATTTAAGTAATCAATTAATATTATATTTTAAAAATTATCGCAAGTTATTTTATGGGGAAGCGAGATTCCGACGTTCTGTAATCAATGCCAACCTATCCAAAAGATTAAAAAAGTTGACAATACGGTCAGGGTTAGGTATAATTATATGAATAAGTTGTACATGTTGTATGGTAACGAGAGCGTAATGCCTTATGATGTGTATATAAAGCGACGTAACCATACAAAAAAGAAAAGGATGGGAAATTGAGAAAATACTTAGTACATTTACTGCTTTCAAGCGCATTGCTTGTTTCTTGCACTGCTGAAAAGAAAGTAAGAAGGACCAAAATCAAAGTACCTGTAAAGGTCGCAGTTGTTAAGAATAACAGCTACCAAGAGTCGGAATTCGTAAAGGCGATGCGGAAGCTCAAAGCCGAAAAAGCCGCAAGAGAGCTTGAAGCTCAGAGAAAAGAAAAAGAACTCAGGCTGGGTAGCGCCCCAGTGGCTCGAAATGTCGTAGTCGTTGACAGGAGAGAGTCCATGTCAGGTAGCGCGGGTATAAGAAAGTTTGATGTTGCCGCGTCACTTCCGTCATCGAGCATAAAGGAAGTCACGATATCAGAGAATCCAGAGCAGGGGATTTTTGTAGATGATTCTATCGTAGATGACTTTGAGGAAAAATATCAGTCTATTGAGGAGCCAGACTTCGCCGATACAGAAGAAGGCAGGTTGATTGCGGAGATCGCCCGAAAACTAGCGCCATTCGGTCTCGAAGATCAAAACGCAGACCCAGAAGCTCTGAAAGAGTTTGAACGTCTCCAAAAACTAAAAGGCGTAACGAGTAAGAATGATCTCAAAGCGCTTCAACATGCTGAATCCGACGCGGCGCGCAAAACCGGACAGTATGATGTACCGGTTGTCATAAACAAGCGGGTTGAATATTTTATCGCTTACTTCCAGAGGCCTAAGATGCGGAAAATATTCGCGAGATGGCTGAGCAGGTCAACAAAGTATCTGCCTATGATGCGAAAGATATTCAAAGATAAGGGGCTTCCACAGGACTTGACGTACCTTGCGATGATAGAAAGTGGTTTTAACACTTCCGCGTACTCAAAAGCACATGCTGTCGGACCGTGGCAGTTTATCAAAAGCACCGGTAAAAACTATAAACTTAAAATTGATTATTGGGTGGATGAGCGTAGAGACCCCGAAAAGGCGACTATCGCCGCGGCGAACTACCTGTCTGACCTGCATGATATGTTCGGCTCGTGGTATCTGGCCGCCGCTGCGTACAACGCCGGTGAGGGTAAGATCGGGCGTGGTATCAAAAAGCACAAGACAGAGGATTTTTGGGAGCTCTCTAAATATAAATACCTGAAACGAGAGACGAAGAACTACATACCAAAATACCTTGCGGCTATGATAATCGCGAAAAATCCGAATAAATATGGATTTAATAATATTAAACCGATGTCTGAATACAGTTATGAGACCGTCTCCATTAAAGAACCGACTGATCTAGACGTAATCGCGAGGTCTGCCGGTGTCAGCCTTAAGAATCTCAAAAAGCTGAACCCCGAGCTGCGAAGATGGTACACACCACCAGAAACAAAATCGTATAAGGTCAAGCTCCCGAGGGGGAAGACAAAGACTTTCCTCGCTAATTTCAAGCAGATTAAACCATCTGACAAGATTAACTTTATGACATATCGTATCAAGCATGGTGAGACACTTTCGCAAGTTGCGCGGCGGTTTGGTACAAAAGTCTCATCTATCATGAAGGTCAACAAGATCAGACGGGCAAGGCGCGTAAGAGCGGGTGTCGAGCTTATCATCCCTATCAGAAAAGGCGCGAAAGGGTACAACAAACGCTATGCGTCTAAGATAAACAAGTCAAAACTAAAGCTTATCGCAAAGGGTAAGACAGTTACCTACACGGTAAAAAGAGGCGATACTCTCTGGGATATCGCGAGCGAAAGCGGCGTGGAAGTCACTGATATCATCAAGTTAAATAACATCCGTAACTCCCTTATTAAGCCCGGTATGAAACTTTATCTCTACAAAGAGCCAAAGAAGATCTATGCTAAGAAAAAATCTACTACAGCGACTAGGATCGCGAGTAATACCGGCTCAGAAAGAATTCACTCAGTTTCACGCGGTGATTCTCTCTGGAGCATATCAAGAAAATATAACGTTTCAATAAAAGAGCTACGGAAGATGAACAACCTCTCTAAGAGAGCTGTTATCAAGTCTGGGCAGAAGCTTATCATCGCAACAGCGGCGACCCAAAAGGTGAGGGCGGAGAACATACGGGTAGCGTCCATCGCTTCATCTAAGGCGAAATTTATAACCTATAAAGTAAAAACCGGTGACACTCTTTGGACGATCGCCAGAAAGCACAAATCAATGATTTCTGAGATCAAGAGCCTCAATAACCTGAAGAGCAATAAAATTAAACCGGGTGATACACTGAAAATCAAATTAGCCGAGATTTAAGTCATGATCTCGGTTCTGGCGGCGCAAAAAAGAATCCTGACTGACGTCTTTCCAAACGAAACTATAGATTTACCTATTCGCGACGCGCTAGGACTCTGCGTCGCAAACGATATTACAGCTGAATACAATATTCCAGCGGCGGATAATTCCGCTATGGATGGTTATGCGGTGCGGCATCTTGATACCGCAGGCGCGAGCAGTGAAACGCCGGTAGCGCTCACAATAATCGGTGAGGCGCGCGCCGGAGCAGCATTTTCCGGTACGCTCTCAGAGGGTACGGCTGTGCGGATAATGACCGGCGCTCTTATCCCGGATGGGGCGGACGCGGTAGTACCGATTGAGTCGACCCGCGAGGATGGCGGTATGGTACAGCTTGCCAGACCGGTGATAGAACATGATTACGTGCGTTTTTCCGGTGAGGATATAAATCATGGCGCGCTGGCGATACCGAAGCTTACGCGGCTCAAGCCGGCGGGGATAGGTATTCTCGCGTCACTGCGTAAGGAGCGCGTCACTGTTTTTAAGAGGCCTGATGTAGCGATTTTATGTACCGGTGATGAACTGGTGGGTATAGACACCGAATATTCCCGCGAAACATTAGTGAGTTCAAATGCTTATTCGCTCGCGGCGCAGGTGGTAGAGGCAGGTGGAAATCCTATCCTGCTCGGAATAGTCAAAGATGAAAAAAAAGTTTTGGCAAAAAATCTAAAATATGGGTTACAATATGATTATCTGATTACGTCAGGCGGGATATCCGCAGGGAAGTATGACCTAATCAAAGAGACGTTAGAGGAGCTTGGGGCCGAGTGCCGCTTCCACAAGGTAGCAATGCGTCCGGGGAAGCCGTTTACGTACTTCACTCATGGTGACAGCGCTGTTTTCGCGCTTCCGGGTAATCCTGTCTCGTGCATGGTGGCGTTTGAGATTTTCGTCAGACCGGCGATCAGGAAGACGCTTGGTTATGGAGCGTTTTTCAGGTCTAAGGTGGAAGCGGTATTAACTTGTGAAATCCGCAAGTCAAAAGCTTTTACGTTTTTCCCGCGCGGTATCATAGAGGGAGACGGCAGTTATACTGTAACGACCACAGGTCCGCAGGGCTCGGGGATATTGAACTCGATGTCGCGCGCGAACTGTTTGATAATAGCTGATGAAGATAAGGAATCATTAAAAAAGGGGGAGACCGTCAAGGTCATCATTACAGATGATGATTTTTGCAACTCAAAATTATTCTAATGGAAAACGCGATAATAATAAATAGATTTAAAGATATATCCGCGGTACCAGATGAGTTTGACCGCATATATTTTGGGAACGAATTCTGCCAGTGGCTGTTACCGACCCTTACTGACTTGAAAAAGGTACGTGATTGCTGCCGCGAAAACGGTAAGGCTTTGACTCTCATGACTCCATGGGTGACAGACGCGGGGCTTGAGAAAGTGAGCAAGCTTGTCAGCGGTTGCCTTGAGGATGACGATGCCCTTGAGGTAATAGCTAATGATCTTGGTGTACTAAAGCTGTTGAACGATGAGTTCTCCGATAAAATAGAGATTGTAGCCGGACGCCTGCTTTCAAACCAGCGGCGCGATCCGAGGACGCTGACGCTTAAGAGCCTGAATATTCAACCGCTTCATGACCACTATCAACACTCGTCATACAGCTACCAACTATTTATCGATTATTTAACAAAGCAATTTAATGTGCAGCGGGTAGAACTTGACAGTTTGCCGCAGGGGACTCTGATCCCTTGCGATCTGACCGGTGTGGTTTTTTCTCTATACTATCCGTATAGTTATGTGACGGTGAACCGCAACTGTCCGTTTTGTTATAATGGTGAACGTGACTCCGCGGTCGCAGAGCAGGCTACTCAAAAGTCGAAATTAGTGGATCCGTGGAACAACAAGACCGGTTGCGCGAAAAAGTGTATAGGTAATGTTATGAAGCTGAAAAGTAATGAGATCGAAGGTTTGCTTTACATGAAAGGCACAGCGACATTCATAAAGAATGACGACCTTGTTTGCCCTGAGTCGAAGCAGATCGACCGGCTTGTTTTCGCGGCTGATGTACCGGTGTAGGTTTTCTGCCGTCTGCGCGCAACCATAACGCTATTCTGAGCTCGCCGCACATCCTCCCTTAGTGTGTGAGGCAAGTCCCTCTGTCGGGGAGTCATAATCAAAAGTATTTTTTTCAACCAATTTTAAAGGAACAATGTTGAAGAATAGAAAATACATCCCTGTAGTCATCTTTCTCTGGGCGCTTCTGCCGCTTTACTTATTCGCGGCGAACAGCTTCAATAAGCCTGTACCGGTGGCGGATATTTTTGTCCGCCCGATTGTCGATTTTTTCAGGTACGGAATGTTTTCCTACTTCACTGGTACCGCGCTGTTGATCCCTGAGGCGTTTATCACCCTGATAGTGCTTAATTTCGCGGCGTATTTTCTCGGTTGCGCGTTTTTCCGACTGACGAAGATCGACATCGAATCATGCACGCTCAAGCGGCTCTACAAGATCGCTACCGGATTCGGTATAATATTCATCACGCTACTCATCCTCGGACTCGCCGGGCTCTACACTACAATACCGCTTTCAATCTATATAATCTTGTTGATCTGCGCCTGCGCGGTGGGAGTTGTCTGGTACATCAGAGACTTCCCGAGGGAGGACGCGCCTGACTTTTCCGCTGTGCAAAAACTACTTGTAGGTCTGACACTGTTCGTGATTTTTCTTGACCTGATAATAGTGCTGACACCACCTATCGCTCGCGACGCGCTCATCCACCACCTCGCGAAAACGAAGATATACCTGAAGGAGGGCGGGCTGGTACCGATAGAATATATGAGGTACGTCTACCGATCCCTTAACATCGAACTGCTCTACACGCTGGCGCTCTTTTTGAAAAACGATATCCTCGCGAAGGTGATGCATTTCAACTTCTACCTGCTCAGCATAATCGCGCTTTACTACACGCTTAGAGTCGCTTTCACACGGACTTTGGCGCTGGTGTCAGTTCTACTTTTCGCGTCAATACCTGTGGTGTTCAACACAGCGTCGTTCGCGTATGTCGATATTGGGCTTGTGTTTTTCGGGATCATGCTCTTAAACGCGGCGGTGCGGTACATCAAAACGAGAGAGTCGGCATACCTTCTGCTCGCAGGTATAATGTCCGGGCTTTGCGCGTCGACAAAAATCAACGGATATCTGTTCGTCTTGCTGATATTTTTATGGATCGCGACAGTGGCGCATTTTAAGAAGTTTGATCGCGGGAAGTTCATAGCTGGTATTGCTCTCTTCTTTCTCTTCGCGTTTATTTTTGACGCGCATTTTCTTCTGAAGAACACTCTCCATTCTGGTGATCCGTTCTACCCGGTGATATCAAGCGTTATTAAGGGTAGTGACATGGCGACCGAAGATGGCGCGACAAAACTGCTTCGGATAGAGATACGGCGCGCGCTGTATCAGCATACAATGGTAGATGAGCTGTTGATGCCGTGGGTGATCTCCACAGCGGTCGAGAGTCGTGCGTTTTACACGGTTGACGGTGCGCTGGGACCTATGTTTTTGATTTTCCTACCATTTATATTTCTGGTCAGGAAAAACCGCCTTGAGAACCTCACACTGCTAGCGGTCGCCGGAGCGTACCTTACTGTCTGCTGGTGGTTTTGGGCAGTCAGGTTACGGTACCTTATTATTATATTCCCGATAGGTCTTTACTTGCTTTGCGCTGTTGTCGAAGAGCTGTTCGACAACAGAGATAAACGTGGAAAGTGGCTTTTTGCCGCGTTGGTATCGGCGCTACTCTTTTTGAACCTCTTCCACATCAGCGATTATATGAATATTGTTTCGCCGTTTGAGTTCTTGTCTGGTACGACCAGTCGCGAAGATTATATAGAAAAGCAGTACCCCCAGTATAAAATATTTCGTTTCATCAACGAAGAGGTGACAGATGAAAACGCTTTGATTTACTTTCTCGATTTCGGTAATTTTGGCTACTATTGTGATGCGGATTATATTTATGATATGCCCCCGTTCCTCGGAAGGAGCTTCAGGCAGATTGCGCGTGGTGCCAAGAACGCTGCTGATATTAGTATGGGATTGAAAAAACGCGGTATCACTCATTTACTGATAAATACTGAAATGTTTGATATGTCGATAACCGACCGTGATTATTACAGCGAGGAAGAATTCAGAATTACAAAGGAATTTATTGAGAGTCGCTTAATAATGCTGAAGATGATCGGTAAAGAGGCATTTTTTAAAATCCGTTATGACGTTGACTAAAACAAACTTTATTTATTAAATGCTTGCATTATTTTTATTTTTCAATATTATGTAGTTATGGGTGCACAGGAAACAGCAGGTATAAGAGAACAGAGGATTTTCGTCAGAAAGAAAGTCGAGGCTGAGATACAGGGCTCGCTTTCTATCGTCAGAGGCTTCGAACTCTTAGATATCAGCCAGTCCGGTGCACTTATCCTCGCCCATGAGAACCTGAAGCTAGACGGTGAGTTCTTCATGAACTTTACTGTACGCGGTGAGGAACCAATCAAGATCCGCTCAAAGGTCATACGCAGTATTCTGGTTGACAACTCTGACTCGGATGAAGCGGATGGAGCGCCTTCATACCAAGTTGGACTGGAGTTTATTGACCCAAACAAAGAGCAACTCAAAACACTTCTATCGTATATAATCAAAACTGAAAATGTTGACAAAATAGAGTAGTAACACGGTAGATTGCTGTCTTATGTTTGTCTTCACGCGCGAACATTTAGCTCAACATATTATGGGAGTGTTGCCAAATAGACAAATTTGCGTATTTTCAAAAAAGCCATCGCTGTCAGTACCTGTAAAAAGGGGGTGCGACCAGCATCGCGATGCTCGGGAGTTTAGGGGGAATCCCCCCTAAGGTGGATTGGGCAACATGCCCATTATGAAAGACTTCTGCGTGACTCTTAAAACTGTCGTCCTGAATTTGAGGTGAGCCTCTTATTTCAGGATCTGCTAACCATAATAAATGCGGGCAGATTCTGAAACCAGAGACACGCCTCAAGTTCAATGCTACTTACGCATAAAATCAGGTCGCGCAGAAGTCTTATATTTAATAGGAGGTCGTGCGAAAAGGCATGAAAAACGTAAAGATAATAATCGAATTTGACGGTACTGACTACAAAGGGTGGCAGGTGCAGCCGAACGATCCGAGCATTCAACAGGAGATTGAGCAGCGGCTGATGATCGTCACGAAGGAGTTTGTGAGGATTCACGCTTCAGGGCGGACTGACGCCGGGGTACACGCAGAGCGGATGACGGCGAACTTTGAGATAGAAAAGGAGACTGACCTGAGCAGGCTGAAAAAATCGCTCAACGCGCTTTTGCCAGATGACATAACGATCATTGAGATGGCAGAGGCGCCGGTCGGATTCCACGCGCGCAAGTCAGCGAAGCAGAAAATATATGAGTACCGGATATTTAACCGGAAGGATAGGAGTCCGTTTTTGAGAAGGTACGCCTGGCACATTCGAAAGCCGCTCGATATATATAGTATGAAGAAGGCGGCGCGTTTTTTGATTGGTGAGTATGACTTTACAGGGTTCGCTTCTGTCGGGAGCGAGGTCAGGACAAAAGTCAGGACGATTTACGACATAAAGATAGAAAAAGAGGGCTCTGATGTAACGCTTACATTCGTCGGGAGCGGTTTCCTGAAGCAGATGGTACGCAATATCGTTGGGCTTTTGGTGCAGGTAGGGCATGGGAAGTTTACCGCGGAGTTCGCTGAAGTGGTTCTGGTGGCCAAACAGATACAAAAAGAGTATATAACCGCTCCTCCAGAAGGGCTGTTTTTGAAAGATGTGATATATTAGTGTATTGAGGTGGCGCGAAAAAACAGTGTTTGAAAAACAATGTTATCTTGCCACGACTGTATACTGCGATATCTGTTGTTTGCCAGGTATCCACCCGAAAATACAGACAATATTCCCGATTGGCAATGTTTCTTGACAAGCTTTGTTTTATTCTGTATACTTATAGATAATATAACGAGTGTTCTGCTACATAAAACAGTATTTTATGAAATGGGAGTGTGTAATGAAAAAGTCGGCAAAAATGATTTTCGTGTGTTTTGTTATGTATATTTTTTGTATAGTATTTGGGGAGAGTTCGGTGGCCGCGTTTAAGAATGTCAAGATTGGTGAGCCCGCTCCCGGTTTCACGCTGAGTGAGGTTGGCGGTTCTGAGAGCGTTTCTTTGGAGAGTTACTATAATAAAAACAAAGTGACGATAGTTGTTTTTTGGGCAACATGGAGTCCGAGGTCACGCAAAGAGCTTAGTGAGCTGAGAAAAATGATCAAAGATTATGGTGATAAGGGTGTTGATGTCGTCGCGGTCAACGTTGAGAAGGAGGAGCCTACCGCAGAAGAGCTTGCCGAGATGAACAAGATCAAAGAATCTATCGCCGGTGATTTTAAGCTGCTGTTAGATAATGGTCTGAATTCATTCAGGGAGTATGGTGTTGTCGCGGTACCGTCCACAGTGATTCTCGATGAGACTGGGGCTATCAAGAGGATATTTGATGGATACGCGTCATCTGTATATATGGATATGACGGCTGAGGTAGAGATCATGCTCGGTATTCGCGAGCCTGAGGTAGAGGTCATGGTGGCGAAAGTCGAGGGACCAAAGATCAATAAGAAGGCGAAGTTGCGCTATGGTATGGGGCGGAAGCTCGTGGAACGCGGAATGGGACTCAAGGCGGTTCGGGAGCTTGAACATTCCGCCAGACTTGACGAAAAATATGACCTGCCGCTTGCTCTGCTTGGTGAGGTTTATGAGGCTGAAGCTGAGCGGGTAAGGTCAAAGGCGAAGAAAGGTAAGAACCTTGACCTTGCGGTTGACGCATACAAGCGTACACTCATAAGGAATGACAGTAACCTGTTCGCGTATTGCGGTCTGGCGCGGGTATACGCACGCCAGAAGAAGTTCGATGAGGCTGGTGAGGCGCTTGATCACGCGTTTAATATAGATACCGGCTTTATAACTTGCATCGTGTCTCACGCTATACTTCTTCAGGAGAGGGGCGACCATGCGGGCGCGATCGTGGAGTTCAGGAAAGCGCTCGAGTTGAACAAGAACCTGCCGAAGGTACATTACCTAGCGTCGAAGTCTTATAAGAGCCTTAAACAGTATGATAAGTCAGTCGCGAGCTTAAAGGAGTCATTTAAACAGCTTATTACTACTGTGCAACTAAATATGGCGCAGGAGTAGAGGTTTACGATTCATAATAACTTTAGTCAGTTACGTGTGGTTTAAGTTTGTTTCAAAAAAGCTTGGGTACGATTACCCAAGCTTTTTTTTGTCCGGGTTGTGGATAAATATAATACTTTTTTATTTTTAGAGATTAGTGAAGTATTTAGCTGTTTTATTTTGGTTAAATGAGCTTTTATTCTCATTAAAATGAAAAAATATGTTAGAATTGATGCGGGTAATAATCTTATAATAACAAATGGTTATGTCTGCAGTGTAAAAAATATTTAAAAATGTTGAAAAAACCTCCTTGACAAAAAAACGTTTTTTTGATAGAACAAATTACTTGTCAGAATTGCTTTAAATGAAAAGCACTAATACTAAGTTTTTCTTAGAGAGGGGAAAAAATGGATCACCCATACTTACCTATCTTGATTTTGATGTTCTTCGCGTTTATCTTTACGGTAGTAACTATCATTATGTCCGATTTGGCAAGGCCATCAAAGCCAAACGCTGAAAAAAATTCAACATACGAATGCGGTGCCCCGATCTTTACAGACGCGCGAGGCATGGTATCAGTCAAATATTATATCATAGCGATGCTGTTTCTACTTTTTGATGTTGAGGCGGCGTTTTTGTACCCTTGGGCGATTAATTATGACAAAGAGACCTTGGGGCTGTTTGGTTTTGTAGAGATCGTGATTTTCATCGCGATACTGTTGGTAGGTTACTTTTATGCATGGAGAAAGGAAGCGTTTGAATGGGAATCATAGACAACAAGTTTGAGAGCAACGTGCTCGTGACTTCACTAGATAAAGTTGTGAATTGGGCGAGGGCTTCCGCACTCTGGCCAATGACATTTGGTCTGGCGTGTTGCGCGATCGAGATGATAGCGTCAGGTACATCAAGGTATGACTTCGACCGGTACGGTGTCTTGTTCAGACCATCCCCGAGGCAGTCTGACGTTATGATCGTAGCTGGTACAGTAGTAAAAAAGATGGCGCCTATGGTCAAAAAACTGTACGACCAGATGCCTGAGCCTAAGTGGGTTATCTCAATGGGTAGCTGTGCTAGTTCGGGTGGTATTTTTAAAACATACAGTGTTGTACAGGGAGTGGATACGATTATACCGGTGGATGTGTATATTCCGGGATGCCCCCCGAGACCCGAGGCAATAATGGAAGCGGTACTGAAACTTCAGGCAAAGATCAAGACAGAAACAATGGCAAAAAAGAGCTAGTAGTACAAAATGGATACAAAGGTATTTAAATGAAAAAAGAGAACCTTAAAAACATGAATGATATCGGGGCGGCAGAAGCGCTGAAGAAGCACTTCCCGTCCGCGGTCGAATCAGCTGAGCTGGTCAACCACGAAGCTGTTGTATACGTAAGGAAAGATGATATTAAGAAAGTCCTCGCGTATCTTAAAGAAAAAGTAGGGTTTGAGTATCTTTTCTCGATCACAGGGGTCGATTACCCAGACAGAACACCGAGGTTTGATATCGTTTACCACTTAAAAACATTAGAGCATCCTCTCCAGTTGACTATTAAAGTAAAAGTAGAAGAGGGTACAGATGTTGACAGTGTTTACGATATTTTTAAGTCGGCGAACTGGTGTGAGAGAGAAGCATACGATATGGTCGGGGTACCGTTTAAAGGACATCCGAACATGACAAGGTTATTTATGTGGGAAGGCTTCGAAGGATATCCGTTACGTAAAGATTTCCCGCTGTATACTGAAGATAAGTAGACTGAAGATAAAGGGACAGTGTAATGCCAAGAAAAATGACAATAAATATGGGACCCCAGCACCCGAGTACTCATGGGGTCCTTAGAGTTATCTTAGAGCTTGAGGGTGAAAATGTAGTCGGGAGCGATATGGAAGTCGGTCTGCTACACAGGGGCATCGAGAAGCTGGCGGAATCTATGACGTATCAGCAGATCGTCACCCTTACTGACAGGCTTGATTATGTGACATCAATGACGAACAACATCACCTACGTTATGGCGGTTGAAAAGCTGCTCGGGATAGAGATACCGCCCCGGGGAGAATACATACGTACCCTGATCGCTGAGATGCAGAGGGTTGTCAACCACATGATGTTCGTTGGTATATACGCGATGGATCTCGGTGCTATTACACCGGTGTTCCAGACGTTCAGGGATCGGGAGATAATCCTGGATCTCTTTGAGATGATAAGCGGCGCGCGGCTCACCTACTCTTTCTTTAGGGTTGGTGGTATGCGAGAGGAGATACCGCAGGAGTTTTTTGATAAGACAAAAGATTTCAATGACAAGCTTCTCGGTATGATCGCTGAATACGAGACTCTCCTGACAAGAAACAGGATTTTCCGCGCCAGAAACATAGGCGTTGGTGTTGTATCAAAAGAATACGCTATAAACTGCGGTCTTACTGGTCCGGTCTTGAGGGCTTCAGGCGTTCCTTATGATCTTAGGAAAGCAAAACCATACTTAATGTATGATAAAATGGATTTCGAAATAGCGGTCGGTGATAATGGCGATTGTTATGACAGGTATCTCGTCAGGATCAAAGAGCTTAAGGAATCACAAAAAATCATAGCTCAGTGTTTGGAGCAGATGCCATCCGGAGCTTCAAACTGCGAAGATTACAAAAAATACAAAATACCGAAGCCTTTTAAAGTACCGGCAGGAGAGGTATACTTTAGTACAGAATGCCCTAAAGGTGAACTCGGCTTCTATATAATCAGTGATGGAACAAAAAGTCCATACAGAATAAAGATAAACTCCCCATCATATATCAATACCGCGGCGTTGAGCGGGATGATAGAAGGCGCTTTGATCGCTGATGTCGTCGCGACTATCGCGAGTCTTGATATTGTTTTGGGCGAACTAGATAAATAAATTAAAGGTGACTAAATGGAAGTTATTCTCGGCATAGCAATTATACTTATAAAGATACTAACTATCTTTGGTGTAACCATGTTTATCGCTGGCTGGACTACATGGGTCGAGCGGAAGATAATCGGTGATATGCAGTTCAGAGTTGGTGTAGAGAGAACCGGACCTTATGGATTGATGCAGCCAATGGCCGATGGACTCAAGCTCTTTTTTAAAGAGTCTATCGTACCTGACGGTTGCGACAGGGTTACTTATGAACTCGCCCCGGTACTGGCGCTTGTTCCGGCGATCATGTCTATTGCGATCGTCCCTTTTGCCGGTTCTGCTGATTCATTTAAGATATTCGGGCAGACTCCTTTTATCGCCGCGAATATCAACATTGGTATTCTCTTCTTATTCGCATGGTCAAGCTTGAGCCCCTATGGGATGATCTTCGCGGGCTGGTCCTCAAACAACAAATACTCCCTGCTCGGTGCGCTTCGCTCCGCGGCGTTGGTCATCAGTTATGAGATTCCATTCGGATTCTCTATCATCGGTATTCTTATGATAGTCGGTTCGCTGAACCTTATCGATATTGTTAACGCGCAAGGGAGCTACCATTGGTTTATATACAGGCAACCTGTCGCGGCGCTGGTCTTCTTTATATCGATCGTCGCTGAGACCAACAGACCTCCGTTCGACCTTTCCGAAGCTGAGTCAGAGCTGGTCGCCGGTTACTTTACCGAGTACGCCGGTATGAGATTTTCGCTCTTCTTCTTAGGTGAATATATTATGCTGTTCGTTATATCATCAATGTTTACAGTGTTTTTCCTCGGTGGGTGGCACGGACCGTTTATCTCTTATGATGTGGTCAACAACACCTGGGTGCAGGCAATCCCAGGAATCGGAATACTCTGGTTCGTAATAAAAAGTTACTTCATCGTATTTGTATATATGTGGTTAAGGGCTTCACTGCCACGGATCAGATACGATCAGATGATGTCATTTTGCTGGAAGGTATTGCTTCCTTTATCGATTTTGAATATTTTTACTACTGCATTACTAAACTTAGACAAATTATAAAAAAAGGATTTATAACGTGGAAGGCGATAAAAAATTATCATTATTTGAAAAGATTTTCTTCATCGAGATTATCAAAGGGCATCTGCTGACGTTGAAATATATGTTCGGTAAGAACGTCACAGTGATGTACCCTGACGAAAAGAGGGCTCCGGTCCCAAAATCTCGCGGTATTCACACGTTTAAGCTGGAGTCTGACGGCACTGAGAGATGTAACGCGTGTGGTCTCTGCGCGAAGTTCTGCCCGTCAAACTGCATTACTATAAAGGGTGAGAAGGTAGATGGTAAGAGAATAGTCACCCAATATGATATTGATATTACAAGGTGTATCTTTTGTGGCATGTGTGTCGATGCCTGTCCGAAAGACGCTATAGCAATGGTAGAAGAATATGAGATATCGGTTTACAACAAAGACGAGATGAATTTAGATCAACAGGGAATGCACAAGTACAGCAGTAGGGTACCATCCTAAATTAAACTAAAAGAGGGAACGATGGATTTCGTATTTTATTTATTTGGTATTACTGGTTTGGTTAGCGCCGTAGGGGTCGTAGCATTCAGAAACCCTATTCACAGCGCGCTCGCGCTTGTCGCGGCACTCTTCTCAACAGCCGGAATTTACATCCTTTTAGACGCCGAGTTTCTCGCGGTGCTTGAGGTAATAATATACGCCGGCGCGATAATGGTTCTCTTCTTGTTTGTTTTGATGTGCTTGAACATCAGAGAGCTCAAGGCGTTACCGCAGTTTAATAAAAAGATTCGACCATTCGCGATTGGTATAACAGCGATTTTTCTGGTCGATATGGTTTATCTCATCACAAAATCACAGTTTGGTGTCGGTGAATTGGCTACAGGTAAATATACAAGTGAGCAGGTCGCGGCTATCGGCAGCAACGCCAAGGCGCTCGGTCAGGTGTTGTACACTAGGTATTTGCTACCGTTTGAAGCTATTTCGCTACTGTTGCTCGTAGCGATGATCGGTGCGATTCTGTTAATGAAAGAGGGGCTTGGGAGAAAATAATGCACGTAACTTTAATACATTATTTGATTTTGTCTGCAATTATGTTTGGTATCGGTGTTGTCGGCTTCATTACGCGAAAGAACATGGTGATCGTTCTTATGTGCATTGAGCTTATGTTAAACGCCGCGAATATAAATTTTATCGCGTTTGCCAAGTACAGAGGTCTGTATGAGGGGATGTCGAATCAGTTGAGTGGTCAGGTTATGTCACTCTTTGTCATCACTATTGCCGCGGCTGAAGCGGCGGTGGGACTCGCGATTATAATAGTACTGTTTAGAAGCAGAAAGACAATCAACGTTGATGATGTCGACCTGCTAAAACATTAATCAACATTAAAGAGAGGGCTAACTACGAATGATTAGCTACATACCAATATTACCATTAATAGCCTTTTTAATAAACGGCTTATTTGGAAAGAGATACTTAAAGGATAACGCGCAGTGGATATCTACCGCGACTATTGCCGTCTCCTTTCTGCTGTCTGTATTGACGCTGTTTAAACTTATGGCAAATGACTATGTACCTCTGACCGCCCAATGGTATGATTGGGTCGTGTTCGGCAGTTACCAAGTAGAGATCGCTCTTTCTGTTGATGCCCTTACCGCGACCATGTTGCTGATCGTTACCGGTATCAGTCTGCTTGTTCACATTTACACAATCGGTTATCTGCATGGCGACAAAGGACTATACAGGTTCTACGCGTACTTGTCACTCTTTACGTTCGCAATGCTGATGCTCATTATGGGCGACAACTACCTGATGCTCTTCTTTGGCTGGGAAGGTGTTGGTGTCTGCTCGTATCTGCTTATTGGCTTCTGGTATCATAAAAAATCCGCTACTACAGCTGGAATAAAAGCGTTTATCGCTAACCGGGTCGGTGACTTCGGTCTCATGCTCGGTATTATGACTCTTTACACTATATATGGATCATTTAAGTATGATGTTATTTTAACCGATCCGCAAAGACTGCTTGACGCTACATTTACTATATTTGGCATGACTCTTACCGGTGGTGTCCTCGCAACAATGGTAGCCCTTCTTCTTATGGTCGGTGCGCTTGGTAAGTCAGCTCAGCTTCCACTATATGTATGGTTGCCAGACGCGATGGAAGGTCCGACATCATGCTCGGCGCTGATTCACGCGGCGACAATGGTTACCGCCGGCGTTTATTTGATATGCCGTTCACACGTACTCTATATGCTTAGCCCGACCGCGATGATGGTAGTTGCGACAATCGGTTGTGCTACAGCGTTTTTCGCGGCTTCCATAGCCCTTGTGCAAAACGATGTTAAACGGGTGCTAGCGTACTCGACGATCAGCCAGCTCGGCTATATGATAATGGCGGTCGGTATCGGCGCTTATCAGGCGGCTGTATTCCACCTGATGACACACGCGTTTTTCAAGGCGCTTTTATTCCTCGGCGCCGGTAGCGTTATCCACGGTATGAGTGGTGAGCAGGATATGCGTAAGATGGGTGGTCTGCATAAACACATGAAGTGGACATCGCTCACCTGCCTTGCCGGTGTTGTGGCGATCGCGGGACTACCGCCATTCGCGGGATTCTTCTCGAAAGACCAGATTATTGGTGAGGCGTTCAAAGGCGGAGCTTACTACCCGCTGTTTTATGTTCTCTGGTTCTTCGGCATGGTGACAGCTCTAATGACAGCGTTCTATATGTCACGCTGGTATATAATGACATTCCTCGGAAAAGAACGTATCGACGATCATGCTAAGCATCACCTGCATGAGTCACCGAATGTTATGATCCGTCCATTACAGATATTAGCTGTTCTTTCACTCGGCGCTGGTCTCTTCTTCGGCTGGCCGCTTGAAAAGGGATACTTCCATGACTTTATCGGAAACACTTTGCCGCGGCATCATCCCGTACTTGTCAAGATGAAGGAGAGTACAGAAAGAAACAAGCTCGAAGACGCTAAAAAACACGCGGTCGCTAAGATAAATGAGAATGAGAAGTTAGCGAGCGCTGGTAGTCTCTTCGGATTAGTGTCTCCTGCATACGCTGGTAGCACACACGAATCAACCTCGGCGGATACAGCTAAATCCGGTTCGCACGGTGCTACAGAATCACATGATGGTGAAGCAAAATCTGAATCGCATGATGGTGGAGCAAAAGCAGAATCACACGATAATAATGGTGGTGGTGAACACGAATCTGCTACTGCTGCTTCTCATGAATCATCCGCTGGAGCTGGAGGAGAACATGGCGGTGGCGGTGGTGGTGGTGGTGAACACGGATTGACCGCGGTAGATTTCTTCTTAATCTTTTTCTCAATATTTATCGCGTGCCTCGGTGTTTGGCTTGCTTACATCTTCTACTTGAAGAAGGTCGATGAAAATATACCGGACAAGATAGCGAAAAAATTCCCTAACGCATACAACACACTTTTGAACAAGTATTATGTTGATGAGGGGTATCAGATAGCGTTTATTGACGCGTCAGTGAACACCGGCAGGAAAATGTGGGAGTTTGACGTGAAGGTTATCGATGGCGCTGTTAATGGACTCGCATCAGGATCGAGATCGCTATCTGGGTTTCTGCATAAGTACGTGGATGTCGCAATCATAGACTTCTTCGTCAACTTTGTCGCGAAGATATCTGTTGATGGCTCAAACGTATTGTATGATTTCTTTGACGTACCGGTTATTGACGGTGTAGTCAACGGTTTTGCGTCAATAACGCAGTTTATCGGTAATCATACAAGAAAGATACAGACCGGGCAGGTACAGACCTACATCTTTGTCTTTGTAACTGGTCTGCTTGTTTTATTAAGTGTATTCGTAATAGCGGTTTTGACATAAAAAAAAATAGAAAATTAAATTAAATATTTATAAAAGGAGTTAAGAAGAATGGCTGAGTATAATGGACACTTATTATCATGGATTATTTTTGTTCCTCTAATCGGGGCGAGCTTAGTTCTGCTGATCCCCGGTAAAAGGGAGGGCACCATCAGGTGGGTAGCGAT
>JAJRXV010000098.1 GCA_024276115.1 Deltaproteobacteria bacterium | reverse complement strand
TCCTGTCACAACCTTCTATTTTGGAGACAGCCTACCGACAGATCAACAGTAGCCTATCCCTGATTGCAAAAGAGCTTTGCCTGAAAACAGCCGCGTAAAAAAACGTAAATTTTATTCACGTTTTTATAAGGTAAAACCTTATGGTTACGACTTCCAGTCATCAGGGACGCTACAGTTCCAGCCAGTGACCGGCGTTCAGTTCACCGATCTGAATATCGATGAGTATTCCGCGATCCCAGAAGCGAACGGGCTCGTCTGGGAATACTCGACCGACGGCGGTATGACCTGGGACGCGATCGTCCCGGCAGAGGAGGAGCGGTTACCTAATGTCGCGGCGCAGGTTCTCGTCCGTGTCAGGTTCTCGTCGTCGCTAAATAACGATACTCCGGCGCTTAATTTTAAGGACGTCAATATGATCGGCTACCTGAACAAGACCTCCGGCATTTATATGACGCGCGAAAACGAGCTGACGCAGGGCGTTGAATCGACAAAGGTCTACACCCAGATGGATATCCCGAGCGGTACCACGCTACAGTGGTTCACGACAAATAACGGCGGGCAGACATGGGAGCCGATGACCATCGAGAGTACGAGGCCTATCGACGAGGACTGGACAGAGTATACGCTAACGCGCACGTTCACCGATCCGACTGGCAACAAGGTTCGCTACAAAGCGCAGATGACCGGTTCGGTTCTGACGTACCCGAGGATTCACACGCTTGGCGCGACGCTGAGTTAAGGAGCAAACGTAACGTTTGATCTAATAAGGAAAGGAGTATTTAATGGAATATTTATTAACAATAAAGTGCATTCATAGATTGCCTTGGGCGGCTCGCCCATGATTGTTAAAAGACGCGGCGGGATGTGCGAGTATATCCCGTCCCCGCAAGAAAAACGCGAAGGCCTGATCCGGGATCACACTCTGAACCTGATAGATAATCTGCACCTGCGGCTGGAACGGCTGGAACAAGAGCTTGGGATGTCACTTGATCAGGCGGATGACTTTAGCAAAGCGCTTGAGAAGATCAGGGATGATGAACATCGGAACAGGGAGTTGCACAATGACCTGATAAGTAAGGGGTCAATTGAAATTATAACAAACTAAACCAAAAGGAGAAATATCATGAACGAAACAACAGTAACAATCATCGTCGCAGTAATCACAGCATTGGGATCAGTCATCACCGCGGCCATCGGCTGGCTTGCGCGACGCGGCGTTAACTATCTCGACCATAAGACAAGCGTCCTTGACGAGGCGAGCCAACTGCAAAAGAAGGAACTGCTCAAACAGAGAATAGTCGACGTCGTAACGCTCGTCGCGCGATCGACAATGCAGACTTACGTCGATGCGCTCAAGGAAAAGAACGCCGACGGCAAGCTCACCAAAGAGGAAGCGAAAGAAGCGTTCAGCATAACCTTCAATAAAGCATTCTCCATACTAAAGGATGAAGGGATCGATATCTCGCGCGAAATCCTCGCAATAATTGTCGAAGCGGTCGTTGGGAGTATCAAGCCAACAAAAAAGGTATTGCGGGACGAGGCTTATTAAGCCTCGTCCCCGGACTTTCAAACCTAAAGCTAAAGAAAGGTGTTCTTTTTGCTAAAGACTTCGTACCTGAACCATTGATCTCGTGGGAGCTCTTTGACTCAAAGAGTGATTCTTGGCTCAAAAATGGCTGGAGCCTTGATGTTATTACTACCCAAAACAGGGGTGGTATCGGTATCGCTAAGGATCTCTACAAGAACAAAGACTTTGAAATCGATCTCGGTGGTTATGTGATTAATGAACACAATAGTTTTAAGGGCGGGAAGATTGATCCGCAGTTGGGGGTGGGAGTCAATATTCTTTTTTGATATAAAGCTATAACTTTAAATATTTGTTCATCTCTAAACAGGTCAGTATATTCAAAACCCTTATTCTTACAGTACAAGCGCTGGTTGGAAATGATATCTATTCCCTTATTTTACATCAGCAGAGAGAAACTGAAACGACATTCACTTGAATTCCAAATATTGTACACGTAATAAATAGTTCTTTACATTTTTCTTAAAAACAATTAATATATTATATAATTACGGGTAATTATATACCAGCATTTTCTCTGTAATTTAATCGAAAAAATCCCTCGCAGCTCTGCTGTGGGGTAGTTGACTTAATCATACTTTACTCAAAGTGAGAAAAATGAACCTTGCTCGGCTATCACCAACAGCTTTAAACCTTTTTCTCGACTGCCCTCGATGTTTCTGGCTTGAGAAAAATAAGAAAATAAAACGGCCGAGAGGAATATTTCCATCGCTTCCGGGAGGGATGGATTTAGTGATAAAGAGGTATTTTGACAGATATAGAATAAAAGATGAAATGCCGCCTGAGGTTAAAGGTGAATTACCGGGGAAACTATTTTCAAACCTTAAGCTTCTTGAAAAATGGCGTACATGGTTACATACAGATCTGAACCACGAGGACAAAGGAATTAATGCGACTTTGTCAGGGGCATTAGATGATTGCCTTATTGAAGATGGCTTCTATATCCCATTGGATTATAAGACAAGAGGCTATGAGCTGAGAGATGATCCGACAAAGTACTATCAAACACAGCTTGACAGCTATTGCCTTATTTTAGAGTCAAGCGGATTCAAAACGAAAGGCTTTGCTTACCTTTTGTATTACTGGCCACTAGAGGTATTTGATAATGGAATCGTAAATTTAAAGTGCACCCTATAAGAGTTGAGACAAATATTGAGTCTGCGAAGAAAATATTTAAGGG
>JAJRXV010000097.1 GCA_024276115.1 Deltaproteobacteria bacterium | reverse complement strand
TAGTATCGTTGCATAAATAGTAAGCGTATCTGATAAAATCCTGTCAAATAGTCAAACCGAAAACCACTAATAGTACTGGGAAAAAGCTTTTTATGTTGATTTTAACGAGTTTTTCGTTTAAAAGTAGTATGGTACAATTCTTGCTTTAAGAAAAGGGTATATAATGAAGTCATATAAAATTTTAATTACATTGTTTATTATATTCCTGCTTGCGGTCAGCGGTTGCAAGTCATCTAAGGAATCGAAGATCACCGGGCTGGTGAACTATAACAGCTCGCCTTTTGGTGGAGTCAATATTGAGATATACCTCCAGAAGTCGAAGGATAAGTCGCGACCACCGTTTCAGAGCGGTGAGACGGGCGCTGACGGTACATTCACTATCACTCTGCCGCCGGGGCGTTATTACATTATAGCGAAAAAACGCTTCATTGACAGCGGTATCACCAAGATGCTATTCGGGGAGTACCCGAAGAACCCGGTCGTTCTGAAGAGCGGTAAGATTGTCAAGCTCGCTCCTTTTTCGCTCTTCGATATGGGCGGGGAGAAGTATGAGGCGGCTGAGGGCGCCGGAGTGACCGGCAAGGTGATAGCCGCGAATGGTGACGCGAAGGGGGCGTATCTTTATGTCTACCCCGAGACGAACCCGAACATGATAGGTCCGTCTTATGTTGTCGCTCGGGAGCTAAAGGCAGACGGCGCGTTTAAGATAAACCTCCTACCGGGGAAGTACCACATTGCGGCGCGTCAGAGGGTGAACAGGACGAAGCTCGGATATCTGAACATTGGTGATTTGACGGTTGACTATAAAAAAAATCCGATGGAAGTGAAGTCTAATGATTACCTTGATCTCGGTGAGTTGACGCTGAGACCGGTGGACGAGAAGAAGCTAGACGGTATAAAAAACGATACCGCGGCGCTGGAGTTCGGGACGAAGATAATCGGGAACGTGAGCGGTGAGGACGAGGGTCCTGTGCGTGGTGTTTACATCTACGCGTATAAGGATTCGAAGATGGTTGGTAAGCCTGAGGCGATATCAAAGAAGAGTGACTCAAAGGGGAATTATGTTTTGTACATCCCGGCATCATCAACAAAAAAGTATTACATCGGCGCGCGCTCGACTTTTGGCGGTCCGCTTGAGCCGGGCGAATACGTCGGAACATATAACGAGAACCAGGAGCATAAGCTGGATATTGCCGGGAAGCGTGATATCACCGGTATTGACATTATTGTTAAAGAGGTGTGGTGATGAAATATATTCTTTTTGTTATCGTCGCGCTGTTTTTGATGGCTGCTACGGTACACGCTGAGACTCTCTCGGGCAGGCTATCGTCTGATATGACTGTCAGCGGCGAGGTGACGGTGAAGGGCGATGTAGTTGTAGAAAAAGGCGTTACCCTTACGGTAAGCGAAGGTACGGTTATCACAATTTATGATGGTACGATAGATGTGCATGGCGCGATTTTCATGCGCGGTAGCGAGGCGAAGCCGATAACAGTGGCAGGGTTGGGCGAAGAGAGGTCAAACGGCATCAGGATATTGAACTCTAAGGAAAAGCAGTCACTTATTAAATACTGTACTTTTAACAACCTGAACACGGCGGTTACTGTGATAAACTCAAAGGCGCTCATTGAGAACTCAAGTTTCGCGAATAACAACATCGCGATAGACGCTAAGCAGAAGGATGAGGCGGTGATCCGTGGCAATCATATAAAAAATGGTCTGAAGGTCGGTATATTCGCCAAGAGTGGTTCTAACGCGATGATTCAGAACAACAAAATCAGCGGGATAAATAAATTCGGGATTTATATCTACCGATCGGCTGGCGTAACAGTGACCGGTAACGATATTACAAACTGCGACAGCGGCATAATGATAGGTTTCGTTGGCTCTGACCCTGCGATATCGGGAAACAGTATCTCATCGAACAAGATCGGGGTGATAGTGGAGAAGGGCGCGAACCCTGATATAAACAGCAACAGCATAGCTGAGAATGGTATTGGGATAAAGCTCTCAAAACGATCTGACCCGAAGATCACCATGAACAGTATTACAAAGAATGAGCGTGGGATATTCATCACGTTTTCGTCATACCCGACGATCGAGCGGAATGATTTTGTAGATAACAAACACGCGCTTTACCTCGAGATGCAGTCGGCTGAGTGGGAGAAGGCTTATGGCGCGAGTATTAAGCGTGGTGGCGAGCGGAAACGTGTCGGCGCTTTTGGCGCTTCGGCTGGTTCTGAGATCGTCACGCCGCGGAAGAACCCTAGCGACAAGGTATACGCGAAGAATAATTATTGGGGCGATGATGTGACGAAAGAGATGGCAAAGAGTGGCGGCTCTGGGAATATTTCAGTGATATATGATTATTTTGACCTGAAGGATTTTTTGTATGAAGGTAAGAAATATAAGCTTGATTACGTTGACTATAGTGACTGGGCAGAAGAGCCTGTTGCAGGAACTAATATAAAAGCGAGGTAACATGAAAAAAATAATCAGAATGTGTATGTTGACGTTATTGTCGCTGATTACTATCCATGGTGTCGCGAACGCGGGCGGCATACAGGGACGGGCGGCGCGACGCGGTGAGGTAATAGAGAATGTCCTTATCTACGCATACAAGGATTTTGGCACCGGTCTCAAGGAGGGTTGGGTCAATGTGAGCGAGCCGACGAAGGTGGATGGTACATACAAACTTGAGCTGCCGGCTGGGAAGTACTACTTGGTGGCGCGCGGGGCGAAGAGCGGCGGGGTCGAGCTAGCTGAGGGTGATTACTACTGTTATTACAGTGGCGCTCCGGTGGATGTGGCTGATGACACATTCAAAAACGTCGGTTTTAATATTATAAAAGTACCGAAAACACTTGAGGATAAGAAGGATAAACGCTCTGGTGTCTACGGTAATATCACTTTTGAGGATAAGATGCTTGAAAAAGTATATCTTTTTGTGTATAAAAGCGCTGAGAATGATTTTAAGGGACCGCCAGATTATTATTTCGCCGCGGCTAAGGGGAAGTACAAGATGCGGCTTCCTCTGGGTGAGTATTATCTGCTAGCGCGTAAGCGGAAGAAGGGCGGCATGTTTGGTCCTATGGAGCGCGAGGATTATTTTAACTATTTTTATGGTAATCCGGTTAAAGTTGAGAAGGGCGTCTTCAAGGGTGGCGATATTGAGTGCATTACACGGCTTGACATGCTGGAAAAAGCTATCGATGGCGCGTCTCCGCGAGGCATTACCGCACAGCTGACTGACAGCGCCGGTAAACCACTGAAAGATCTCTATCTATTAGTGTATACTGACCCGAAGATGACTGGGCGACCTGAATATGTTTCTTCCCGGAGTGATGAGGATGGGAAAATTTTTGTTGAGCTGAACCGCCCGGGAAAGTACTTCCTCATCGCGAGGGCGAGGCTTGGGGGGCCGGCGTTTGAGGGAGAATATTACACAAAATACTCAAAAAACGAATCAAGTGTAACTTTAAGTATAAAAAGTATGTATAAAGAAGTAGACTTCCAAGTAACGAAATTTAAACCCGTAGAAATAAAATAGGCGGGCATGATGCCGCGGTCAATATATTAGCAAGGGATAACGTTTCACGCAAATTGAAAGTTTTGTGAGCTGTTGCTTGACTTGTTTCATTAAAATAGGAGATGTGATGATAAGAAAGACTCTATTATTGACTTTAGCTTTATTGATGCTACTAACGACTTCCCTCTATGCTCTGGAAGATGCGATCGAGTATGAACCACGGATTATACGTGGCATAAGGGTGTGGGAGGGGACAATCCATATCAAGGGTGAGATAGTGCTACCAAAAGAAAGCAAGCTCATAGTTAAGCCAAACACAAAGATAATTTTTTATAATATTGGCGCTTTTAAGGTCTTTGGCACTATTCAGATAAAAGGTGAAATGGGAAAAGAGATCATTATTGATGTTTCTGATAAAATGAAGAAACAGAATAAGAAGTTTGGAGGACTCATACTTAGCCGTATTCCAAAAGATTCGATTATTACCAGCGCTGTAATACGTAATGCGAATGTCGCTATATCAGCTACTGAGACGACGATACCGATTACTAACAATGTGATTGAAAATTGCCGTACCGCTATTGAGATGTTTCAGGGGGCGAACTCTGAAATCGCGGTAAACCTGATCAGAAACTGCGGGAACGGCATCAAAGTATCGATGAAGTCCGATCCTATAATCAGGAAAAACTACATAAAGAACATTGAAAAATCCGCGATTACAGTAGTGCAGAGCTCCAGAACGAAGATACTGAACAACACTATATCTTATTGTACTGATGGCATCGCGACCTCCCAAGGGGTAAAGGCGCGTATTGAGGGGAATGTGATTAGCTATTGCACAGCCGGGATCTATGTCTACCAGGTGGACCGTGAGGAAAAACTCATCGCGAACTATATTACTAACTGTTACACCGCTATCAAGTGTGCTGGTTTTGCCAAGCCGGATATCATCGGGAACTACATCGCGAACAATGAGACTGGAATTTCTACCTTCCACTTCTCCTCACCACTCATCAAGAACAATGATATTATTGGGAATAGCACCGGGATTGTCGCGTACAAAAAAGCGAACTCAAAAATAACAAAAAATAATATTATTGATAATGACATCGGGGTATTCTGTGACTTCTCATCGTACCCGACTATCTCATACAATAACTTTATTGATAATACTTTCGCTATTAAACTCGGTACCTTTCAGTCCGCTGACTGGGAAAAAACAGTTGGCTCAGCAGATATAATGAAGAAAGAAGCACAAAAGAGACAAAGTAAAGCTAACTTTGCCGCTGTGGACGTAAAAGACATAACTGATATTGTTGATATGACTAAGAACTTCTGGGGTGAAGATGTTACTGAAGAACTCGAAAGAAAAGGTTCAGGGGAAAATATTTCGGTCATATATGACTACTACGATAAGAACACGGTCACGTATGAGGGCTATGGGGATAAGGAATATAAGCTCGATAAAGTTGACTATAATAGTTGGTACAAAAAACTGATTAAAGGTTGTGGCAGGAAGGAGACCGTTCTTGAGACGAAGGATAATCCCATGGATATTTCTAACTAACCTGATTGCTCTACTATTTTTAGCCTCCTGCGCGAATATTGGTATCGGTAGAATAAGCGTTGGGGCAAAAGAAGAGGTAGTAGTAAAAAAAGCCGCGAAGTCCGCGGAAGTTTTTACTGTAGCGGGTCGGGTTATGTATCGTAACGCGCCAGTCAATAGCGCTAAAGTATCGGTTTATAAAACAATAGCTGATATGATAACGCGTACAGCTGTGGTTGAAGCTGTAACCGATGCTACCGGCAACTATACAATGAAAGTAACCGCGGGCAGATACTTTTTTATCGCGCGAAAGGGTAACGAATACTTCTCCTATTCCGGTAGAAATCCGCTGAACCTTATCGGTACCAACGACTACTGGGTCGGTTTTCAATCCGAAAAGATAACTCCAATCGAGACAACGGACTACCCTGAAGATGAGCTCTCCTCAGCGATCGGTGGGACAGTACTGCTCAATGACAAGCCGGTCAAAGATGCTTTTGTGACAATTTTTCTGGATGACTCTGATGATTTTAAGGGGCTGGGCTACAACAGTGCTCCGACCGATGAAAATGGTGAATTCTTCTTTGATTACCTCCCTGAGAGCGAGTACTACGTGTTGGTCAGAAAACGCGCTTCCGGTGAGAAGGTCGGACCTCTCTATGAGGGTGATCTATATGGTTTTTTCCCTCAGAATCCGCTTGCGACCGAAGATGGCAAGACGAAACTCATTACAATAAACTGCGTAGAGAAGATAGACGACGAGCGGGCTGGGCAGGTAGCGTTGCCTGACACCGGTATCTCTGGCAGGATACTGAACGCAAAGGGGAAGCCGGTCGCCGGGGCGCATGTTTTTGCCTACACCGATCCGGTGATAGGGCATAAGAGACCCGCCGCGCTATCTTTCGCGACGAAGGAGGATGGGAAATATATTCTGGAGCTGAAAGAGGGCGGGATGTATTACATCGGCGCGCGTCAACGGCATGGTGACTCACCTGTACCGGGCGAACTTTTCGGTATGTATGAAGAGACACCGGATCATGGCATTACGGTCAAGACAGATACTTTGTTGCAGGGTGTTGACATAGTAGTCGAAGAGATAATGACGCAATAATGGGCATGTTGCCCAATACAGTTTAGGGGCTTAAGCCCCTACGCTTCCGTTGCTCGCTACCCCGCAATATCAACAACTTACAAAGACGCTTTTTTGAAAAATATGCAAATTGTTCTATTTGGCAACAGTCCCTAATAACTGTACAATTTCGTATTCTCTCCCACTTTCCGCGATTTAAGACTTCCGCACAACCTGTTTTTATGTGTAAATATATTACTGTCGTCCCGAACTTGTTTCGGGATCTGTTTGTATTTATTACACTTTACAGACCCTGAAATAAATTCAGGGCGACGGTTTTTGGGGCTGTGCAGAGGTCTTGATTTTTGACTTGTCATTAAAACCCTAATGTTATATTATACCAACAATACAGACCTTCTTGGAAGATGATTTTAAGGTTCTATTTCAATTCGCCATTTGGGTAACGTGCCTGTCATTCCCGAGGTTTAAATCGGGAACCCAAGGCAAAAACGGTAGGTTGCTGTTAGGCGATAGCCGTAACGCAACAAAAAATATTAAGTTTAACGGGACCTTTGGAGCATGGATCCCCGATAGAGGCGCTCGGGGATGACGTTGTGGTTGTACTCGGAAAACATTATACATTTTATCGCCAGGGTTAATAAGCACAAATAAATAAGAGAGTTATACAAAATGTTCAAAAGGATAAAAGAAGATATTCGTACAGTCTTTGAGCGCGACCCAGCCGCTCGCAACAATATAGAGGTACTGCTCTGCTACGCGGGGTTAGACGCCATAATAATCCACAGGCTGTCACATTTTTTGTGGACGCATAACATGCGACTTTTCGCGAGGATACTTTCTCATTTAGCACGCTTCCTGACCGGTATTGAGATACACCCTGGAGCGAAGATAGGGCGCAGGGTATTTATCGATCATGGCATGGGAGTCGTCATCGGGGAGACCGCCGAGATATTCGATGATGTTACGTTATATCACGGTGTTACGCTTGGCGGTACGAGCTTGGATAAGGTGAAAAGGCATCCGACCGTAGAGAGCAATGTTGTCATTGGCGCCGGGGCTAAGATACTTGGACCATTTGAAATAGGGCATGACTCCATGGTTGGCGCCGGCTCGGTTGTGGTGAAGGAAGTGCCGCCGAACTCAACCGTTGTCGGTGTTCCCGGAAGGGTCGTCTACCGGGTGGACAGCGGGCATCGCGATAAGGTAGATTTAGACCACGACAAACTACCGGATCCAGAAGCTAAAGCTATTTCATGCCTGTTAGAGCAGATGCGTGACCTTGAACTTAAGGTGAACAGGTTATCTAAGGGGCAGACGCTTACTGTTACTGAAGAAGAGAAGGAAGAGAAGAAGATAAAAAAGGAAAAGAGTGATAACTTCTTGAATAATTTCATCGACGGAAGCGGAATCTAATAAAAAGGGTTCAAGGGGAGAAGGGTTTCACAACAACATGTACGAAGAACGGCTATACCGCAACAGGATAAAGGGTGAGAATCTCGTCAGTTATGAGGTAATCGTCAAAGAAACCGACCTCTATGTAAGAACCGATACCGATCTGTCGAAAGCAATCGAGAACAGCGTAATCAAGTATCGCTACCAGTTGGAAAACTACATCAAAGGGGATGAGGCGTTTTTGAAATCGCTCTCTCCGGTCGGGGTGTCTCCACTCGCCCCGAAGATAGTCAGGGAGATGGCAGACGCTGCCAGAGCGGCTAACGTAGGTCCTATGGCGGCTGTGGCAGGCGCGATGTCTGAGTATGTTGGTCGTGATATAGACGCGTTGTCGAATAACATCATCATAGAAAACGGCGGTGATATTTACATCAAGACCGATGTAGAGCGGAAGATATCTATATTCGCCGGTAAGTCGGTGTTGAGCCATAAGGTCGGTATTTTGATAAAACCAGACGCGGCGCCGCTAGGTATCTGCACATCTTCTGGTACGGTCGGGCATTCTCTCAGCTATGGTAAGGCGGACGCGGTATGCGTATTGAGCAAGTCTACGCTGATAGCCGATACCGCGGCGACATCGACAGGTAATATTGTCAAGAGCGCGGATGATATTAAGCGCGGGCTTGATTACGCCATGAATATCAAAGGCGTTGCCGGGGCGCTGATAATCGTAGGGGATAAACTCGGCGCTTATGGCGATATCGAACTGATCAGGGTCAGGTGACGTTAGACGCTGTATAAAGCTATAACTTTCGCGATGCGGCACCATTTTTACGTTATTTTTTCGCTTTTATTTTCTTAAAATAGTCGAGCCGTTTTTTTATCTCACGCTCAAACCCTATCTCTTTTGCTGTATAAAAACTTTTGCCGGACAGCTCGTCCGGCAGGTACTCCTGCTCCACCTTTGCGCTGTCATAATCATGCGGGTATTTATAGCCCTTACCGTAATCAAGCTTCTTCATCAACTTTGTCAGGGCGTTTCGTATATGTAACGGTACCGGTAGCGGTCCGGTTTTCTTTACTATAGATTTTACTCGCTTGTACGCCACGTATACGCTGTTCGATTTTGGAGCGGCGCTTAAATATACAACAAGCTGCGCCAATGCCAGCTCAGCTTCAGGCATACCGATAAAATTCACCGCGTCAACAGCGGCGGTAGCCAGCGTCATTGCCTGCGGGTCAGCGTTGCCGACATCCTCTGAGGCGAACCGGAAAAGCCTGCGCACTACATATTTAGGATCCTCTCCCGCTTCGAGCATACGCGCCAGCCAATATAGAGAAGCGTCCACATCACTACCCCTGAGCGACTTATGAAGCGCCGAAATTATGTTATAATGTTCTTCACCTGCCCTATCGTAAAGCAGGTTCCGCTTGTTGGTCGAAGCCTCAACGATTTTGATAGTAATAGTTTCAGCTTCGTCAGCTTTTGCCTTCAGTGCCGCAAGCTCAAGGAAATTCAACGCGGCGCGTGCGTCACCATAAGCTAGCGTACCAATGAAGTCTAAAGCCGCATCCTCTATTGTCAACCCAAAATTTCTAAGCCCTTTTTTAGAACCGAGCGCGTTTTGAACGATGTTTTTTAGGGCGCTGGTCGTCAGGCTTTTGAAGACTACTACCTGACATCGGGATAACAGTGCGGAATTTATCTCAAATGACGGCTTTTCGGTAGTGGCGCCGATGAGAGTCAGCGTCCCATCCTCTACGCTATGCAAAAAAGCGTCCTGCTGAAGTTTATTGAACCGGTGTATCTCATCGACAAAGAGCAGTGTTTGCCGATCCTGCTGCTTGATAAGCTCCTTCGCGCGGGCAATAACTTCCTTTACGTCCTTCTTACCCGCGGTGACGGCACTGAACGAAACGAACTCTTTGTCGCATTTCTTAGCGATAATATTCGCGAGAGTGGTCTTACCTGTGCCGGGTGGTCCCCAGAATATAACTGACGGAATGTTACCTGAATCGATTGCGTTACGCAGAAACTTCCCCTCTCCGAGGATGTCATCCTGCCCGAAAAACTCTTTAGTCTGCTCAGGGCGCACCCTGTCAGCTAATGGGGCGTTTTTTTTGTAGTACTCGGTAGCGCCTCTTTCAAATAAGTCCTGATCCATATTATATATAATAGCAGGTTTTTAGAATAAGTCAATGATATTAAGATATTATGATTGTGTTTTTAAGTCTGCCAGAGCTGATGAGTTGACCATAATTGACATATTACGGCGCAACGTGCTATTAAGCATATATAAATAAGTATTGTATAAATAGAGGAACGGAGAGAGTATGAGAACTGAATACTGTATATTAAACGGGGATACCATCAAGTGCGAGGACGCGCGGATAAGCCCGTTCGACCGTGGATTTATGTATGGTGATGGCGTGTTTGACACGATATTCGTTCCGAAGGGAGTATCGTTCCTCTTCGATGAACATATCACGAGGCTTTTCGATGGCATGTTGAAGCTCGGCATAACGCTACCGTACTCAAAGAGTACTATATATAATATGGTGAACGAGCTAGTCGCGAAGAACGCGCTGACCGGAGTAGACGCGTACCTCAGGATTACCGTCACTCGGGGTAAGCATTCAGGTAAGATGTATCATCCATCTGAGGCGTCGACATTTTTTGTCATAGCGGCGGCTTTGCCTGAGAGCGTAATCAGCGCGAGGGAGAATGGTATCAGTTGTGTCATATCTGAGGCGCCAAAATGCGGCACAAACCCTATTTATGGAATAAAATCGCTTAACTTCCTTTGGTCTATCCTCGGAATGCGCCAGGCGATAGAATCTAACGCCGATGAATGCCTTTTCTTCAACAGTGACGGCTACCTCGCAGAAGGAGCGACGAGCAACGTGTTTATCATAAAAAATGGCGCGATTTCCACCCCCGCGATAGGTTCAGGTATTTTGCCCGGGGTTACTCGGGATTATCTTATAAAACTTCTGCGACAGCATGGGATGTCAGTTTCTGAAAAGTAAATACGCAAGGAGGAGCTACTTAGCGCTGACGAGGTGTTTATCACCAGTGCCATCAGGGGAGTGGTAGCGGTTAATATCATTGAAAATTTTCAGTATGATTCTGAAATAACCAATAAAGTTCAGCGTTTATATTTTGATAGTATTCTTTAAGTACTACTGCGTTTTTCATAAAACTGACGTTTTTTGTCACCCTGCTGACGTTGAGTGTCATTGGGAGTAGCTTCTGTTTATCGTCGAGTTTCCCCCACCTTTTTTAGCCTACCTTTAAGTGTTTGATATGTTGCGGGAAAGAAATAATGATTTTTTTTGTATTGTTTGGCACGCGTGTTGCATCTTCATAACAATAGAAATCAAACATAATGATTACATAAATGAAAGGGGATGACGCCAAAGTAACTCAACCTACATAAGAAGAAATAAATAGAATTAACCATTATTAACACAAAAGGGATTTAAAAAAAACTTAGGAGGAAAAGAAAATGTTAAGAAATAACGAAAAAGGTTTTACACTTATTG
>JAJRXV010000096.1 GCA_024276115.1 Deltaproteobacteria bacterium | reverse complement strand
TCGAGCATCATCTGAACAGCGCCGATAGCCGCGAGCGGATTGATAACGTTCTGGTTCGTGTACTTCGGTGCGCTTCCACCGATCGGCTCGAACATCGATACGCCCTCAGGGTTGATGTTACCGCCGGCCGCTATACCCATACCGCCCTGGATCATAGCGCCAAGGTCAGTGATGATATCACCGAACATATTGTCAGTAACGATCACGTCAAACCACTCTGGGTTCTTGATCATCCACATGCAGGTCGCGTCAACGTGCGCGTAGTCACGTTTGATGTTCGGGTAGTCCTTCTTGCCGACCTCGTGGAACGCGCGCTCCCACAGGTCAAACGCGAATGTCAGAACGTTTGTCTTGCCGCAGAGAGTCAATGTATTGTTTTTGTTGCGTTTTTTTGTCACTTCATACGCGTATCGAAGGCATCTCTCAACGCCTTTCCTTGTGTTGACTGACTCTTGTATTGCTACCTCGTCTGGCGTACCTTTTTTGAGGAAGCCACCGGTACCGACGTAAAGCCCTTCTGTGTTTTCACGCACAACGACGAAATCTATATGCTCAGGTCCCTTGTCTTTTATCGGGGTGAATACACCGGGGTAAAGCTTAACCGGTCGTAAATTTATATATTGATCGAGCGCGAAACGAGCCGCGAGTAATATTCCCTTCTCAAGAATACCGGGTTTAACGTCGGGGTGTCCGATCGCGCCGAGGTATATCGCGTCAACCTGTCGTAACTCTTCAAGTACTGAATCCGGCAGAGTTTCTCCGGTTTTTAAGTACCTTTCGCCGCCGATGTCATGATGCACCAGCTCATAGCTGAAGCCTTCTACCTTAGATACCGCTTCTAAAACCTTAAGCCCTTCTCTGACTACTTCAGGGCCTGTACCGTCACCAGGGACAACGGCAATTTTGTAACTTTTTCCCATACTAAGCTCCTCTTTTTCCAAAATTTTAGTCACCAAGAATAGTCAAATAATCAACATTTGTCAAGCTTAAATGGGGATTCTTTTATACTAACCGGAAACAAATCATACAGAGCAGATGAAAAAGAATGGGTAACATCCTGTCAAATACTTTATATTAAATACTTTATATTGTTTTTTCTTTTGCTGTCATCATTGCTATAGTTAACCTTCGCAATAATGAGGCAGTGATTTCTGAGCCATACCTTGGGAACCCTGTAGATTTTTTTGAGATAGCTACAGCTACAAATTCAATGACCTGCTATTATCTTTTAACCACCTGTCGCGCTTTTTATAATCAGGAAGGATTTTCTTAACCGTAGCCCAATATTTTGAGGAATAATTTCTATGCTTTAAGTGCGCTAATTCATGGACGACAAGGTAATCCACGATTTCAGGCGGTGTCATTATCAGTCGCCAGCTGAAATTTAGAGCTTATCCGTAAATAGCCCCTGTTTTCCTAAACTAAGACTCCTGCGCGGCCTCCTGAATTCATAGTTCATATTTAAGGAATATGTATCAGCAAGTCCAAGATGCGCAAAAGCATTATCTGGATCATAAGCCACCGTTCTATTAAGAATAGCAATAGCTCTTATGTAGTCACCGTCTTCATAAAGAAAGTCTCCAGCCCTTAATGTATTAAACAGACTATTCATTTCGAATAGTGGAGTCCAAACAAACTTATGGCCACACCAATATCCTGCTAACATAAAAACGATAGAAGTAACAATCATATAATAGTATATATTTTTTTTCATGGCAATAACGCCTCCAATATCATTTGTGTTATATCAATGCCACATTGAACTACTGCGTATAATCGAAAGTGCGTTGAACGGTGAGCCCGTGTCGCAATCCCCCTGCCAGCTCTTTAAGTTATTTATTCGCTTCGCTCAGAGTTTTTGTACTAGGGGTTCCCGATACAGCCACCCGGGAATGACGTGGTGGTACCTCTAGGATGACGTGACGTGTGGTGGTGTAATGCGCGAGCGTGTTGTCGGGTTACGTATTAACCGCGCAACCCGACACTTCAATAAAATATTACCAGGAGACGGATTTGTTGCTTCCCCTCTTACCGATAACTGATTCGCCTTCCCAGATAGCGAGTCCAGTCTCTATTTCTGTCAGTGAGAGCTGGAAGTAGTATTCCACCTGCTGAATTTTGCTTGTGACTTTTACGTTACGCTGGAGTATCTTGCCCGAGAGGCTCAGCT
>JAJRXV010000095.1 GCA_024276115.1 Deltaproteobacteria bacterium | reverse complement strand
GTACAAAAAATGATAAAAAGAGTAATACTCATAATATTGGACAGCGCCGGTATCGGTGAACTGCCAGACGCCGCGAGCTATGGTGACAGCGGCGCGAACACGCTGGTGAATATCGCCAAAGCGGTCGGCGGACTCAACCTGCCGAACATGCGGCGGCTCGGGCTTGGTAACATTGTTGATATCCCCGGCGCGCCACCGGTGGAGTCACCCACAGGATTCTACGGTAAGATGGCGGAAAAATCCGCCGGTAAGGACACCACCACAGGGCACTGGGAGATGACCGGACTTGTGCTCGAAAAACCGTTCCCAGTATTCCACGACGGTTTCCCCACCGAGATGATAGATGAGTTCACCGCGAAGAGCGGGCTTGACGGTATACTAGGGAACTACGCCGCGTCCGGGACTGAGATAATCAAGGTACTCGGTGAGGAGCATCTCCGCACCGGTCGGCCGATCGTCTACACTTCTGCCGACAGTGTATTCCAGGTAGCCGCGCATGAGGAGGTCATACCGCTCAAGCGGCTCTACGAGATATGTGAGATCGCGCGAAAGATATGCGACCGCTACCAGATCGGGCGTGTTATCGCGCGACCTTTCATCGGCGCTGTGGGCGGATTCACCCGAACACCGAACCGGCGTGACTTTTCCATATTGCCTGAAAAGGATACCGTGCTATGTATGCTGAAAGCCGCCGGAGAGAACGTCGCCGCCATCGGGAAGATCGAGGATATATTCGCCGGAAAAGGTATCACTTACGCCGTCCACTCAAAGAGCAACGCCGAGGGGATGGAGCTTACGCTTGACGCGATGGAGCGTTTTGACAGCGGGTTGATCTTCACCAACCTTGTCGAGTTCGACATGCTGTTCGGTCACCGGAACGACCCGCAAGGTTACGCCAACGCGCTAGAAGAGTTCGACGTATGGCTCGGAGAGACACTGTTAGGGCGTCTGACCGATAGAGACCTGCTGATAATCTCTGCCGATCACGGGTGCGACCCGACGTATGACAGCACCGACCACACGCGGGAGTATGTACCGCTACTGGCGTACAACTCTACGAACACTGTCGGTAAGAGCCTCGGGGTACGCGCGTCGTTCTGCGACGTGGCTAAGACTATCGCAAAGGTGTTCGGGCTGAAAGGCGAACTGTGTGGAGAGAGTTTTTTAGATGATGTTGAACATACTACAAGTTGAGTAGCACCACTAGTGTCGCGACAACTACTAGCACAAGATAGTCTCTCACCCCTAACCCGAGACGCTTGTATCGGCTCCGCTTCGCACCGGCTCTGTAGCCGCGGCTTATCATCGCTCTGTTGAGCTCGTCTGCGCGGGTGAAGATGCTGTAAAATATCGGGGTGAAGATCAGGCTGGCGGTTTTTATCCGTTTTGTTATCGAGCCTTCGCTGAATACGATACCACGCGCTTGTTGCGCCGCGATCACTTTTTTGATCTCCTTGAAGAATGTCGGTATGAACTTTATCGCGAGTGTTACCATCATCGCGAGGTCATCTACCGGTACTCTAAAAAGTTTCAGGAACCCAAACAAACTCGCTACACCGGCGGTTATTTCGAGCGGGCTTGTCGTCAGGATGAAGATATAGGTCATCTGTATGACGATGTAGAGCTTCGCCGACATGAAAGCGGCGCCACTCAACCCTTCGCGCGTTACGATGAGACCGTATTGTGAGAGTTCTGGGATGACTCTACCGGGGGTGAAAAATGAGTGAAAAATGAATATAAATAGGAAAAACCATAGGAATTTCAGTATACATTTTGAGACGTAACCGATACTTAGCCGCGCCAGTATGATAATGAGCAGTGATATTGTGAATAGTCCCACCAGTGTCAGAGCACCGGATTTGTCAGGGGTGGCGCTGTAGAATATCATGATCGAAGCGGCGACAAGGGTTATCAGCTTGGTGCGGGGATCAAGCTTGTGAATATCTGAGCCGGTATCGATGTAACGACCGAACGTGATTTTTTTGAAAAAACTCATTAGTACCTGAACATAATACCTAAATTATATTCCAGCCCGCCGAGGTCTATCTTCTCTTTCTTAAAAGCGTTGGTGTCGGCATAGTCAACCCCGATGAAGAAATATGTATCATCCACGCCATAACCGGCATTCAACTTCTTAGCGCCTTTTTGATCTATCGCGTCGAGCAAAAAGAGCAGAGCGAATCCGGCATGGTATCCAAAATATTTGTTTTCGACACTCTTCGCGTCCTCGACCTTTTCCTTAAAATATGTGCTGTTGATCCCGAGTTTTAGTTGCGGAACGAAGAGTTGACCTTCAGATGTAATCATCCGATAAACAGCTGATATCTCAGCACGTGCCATCATAAAATCCGCTTTTATGCGTGATTCTTCCCGCTCCTCAGATACGGCGAAACCAGAATCGCTATAGTACATGAGTGAAGTACCGATAGCGAAAGATTTTGAGACCCCTTTATCGTAAAAGAGCGTAAAAGTCGTGTCCCTTTTGTCATCATAGACGTGCTTAAAATCTTTCTCCCGCGGAGTGAAACAACCGACAGCGAACCCGAAAGAGCTCAGCGTATCCTCCTCGCCCTGTGCGAACGCGAAAGTGGATAAAGATAAAAGAATGATAAAAGGTAATAAAATTCGCTTCATAAAAAAATCTCCTGTTACAGTAATCAGAAACTTAAAAGATTATTTAAGGTCTTGATAAATCTATTTAATACGCTCGACTTTC
>JAJRXV010000094.1 GCA_024276115.1 Deltaproteobacteria bacterium | reverse complement strand
CTATATTTTATTTTTTTTGGCTTCATAATTCACCAGCTTTCATGAGTATTTGACAACTTTCTGGTGATTATAGCACATATAAATACAGAATAATAGTAAATAATTCAATGTGTTATGAGTTTTTCAGGGACGACTAGCTAACCCTTTTAGCTTACCATCGACGAAGTTTTCCGCGGACTTCTTATTACCGGTCGGGTACCACTCTATTCTGGTACCGTTGACCTTCCCATCCTTATAATATACCTCGGATTTCTGCTTGCCGTTTGAGTAGCTGCTGACCGCCTTCCCGTTGTATGGTTTGGTGCTACCGATCTGATAAGTGATACCGTCATCGAAGTATAGCTGGTTGAGCGTGATATCCTTCTTGAACAGCGAGCAGGAGGCGAGGAGCATCAGCGCCATGATCGCGATTAATCGTACATGTTTTTTTCGCATAATACCTCTGGTTAATTTTTCTCGTGTTCTCTCTGGTTAAATATTTTGTTATGTTGTTCACTCCTACTTCTGCGCGAAATCCCATTTAGATCTCTGCCAGGTTTTCCGCAGTGCATCGGCGCCTCTGACTATCGCTCTCTTTTCCTTCTCGCTACCGTCAAGAAAATACACAAAGTCAAATACCCGCTTGCCGCTGTCAAGCCCTTTGTCGAACATCTCGATAAAATCAGCGCCGGTAATCATATCTTTTCCGGCTTTGCGGGATGTCTCAAAATCGATGACATCTTTGTACGCTTTGTAGATGAGCTCATAGCAGAACATCGCGGAATCAGACACGAGGCTGAAATGATAATCATAAGGCTTCCCCTGATGTTTTAAGACCGCGCATATCCCTTTGAACTTTTCGAGATCGCTCATCTTTGGTCGGATAACACCGACGTAGTCCGCCGCCGCGCTCTCCATCAGCGTCATTAGGATCACCCCGGACTCGCGCGCCTCTATTGTCTCCATCTTCCCCTTAGAGTATTTTTTGTAGAATCCAGAGTTCAGCGACTCAAGGTGCTGCCTTATGTCGATGTGCCCCTTTGACTTGAGGTACTCCTTTATCTCGGGCTTATCGAAGTAAGCGACGAACTCATCGTAAGTGCCGAGGTAGAGCGCCGCATGCGTCCAGAACCCCGGTATACCTATGTTGCTGGTGTACCAGTTTTTCCGCTCGACCATAACATCCCCGGGCTTCATGCTCTTCTTCATCTCAAGCGTCTGCTCTTTGGTGACGAAGCATCCATCCCGCGTTGTGACGCGCGCTTTCCCGAGCGCTGTCGCGACATTCTTCTGGAGTGGGAACCATACCGAATAACTCTTCTCCTTGAATATACTGAGCCCGTTCTTCGGAAACCAGACCACCGCCTCCTTCTTCAGCTTCTTCGTGCTGTGTTTGTAAGATTTTTCGATATGTCTGAACATCGCGCTGTATTTTTTGTCGAGTCCCATTTTTTTGTATTCCTTGTAGAGGAACTTATAATTACCGTAACCGGCGGTCAGCCTCACGACATCGTTGAGGTGCAGTACGTTCCATTTCAGCTTGCTGTACATCCCCGCGGGTACTCCATAATTTAGGTATGAGTCATTTAGTATCTCGTCGATTATCTTGTTGTCTATCGTCAGGTCGATCAGCTTGATACCGTTATTATATGATGTGAGGTACGCAGTGTAACCTATCAGATACGCCTTCGCGTGTAGCTTCCGCTTAGTGAAATAGTTGATCATATAAAAATCCTTGTACTCCTCGACGAGCATGTTCAGCGCCACCTGATGATCGAGGTAAGACATCCAGAGCCGCACAAGCCTCTCCTTATCCTCACCTGAGACATCCTCGGGCTTCTTGACTGCGAACAGCCCTTTCTCATTCGATATCTTCTCCATCACCGACTCCATACCGGTAATATAAATCTGCAACCGCTCAAGGTCTTCATTGAGCCTTTTTTTGAGACCGTTCTTGTTGATACCGTGGACGAGGCTATTGAACTCGAAAATGAGTAACAGCGTCAGGGTGACGATCATAGTATATTTAAAGTTGATTCTTTTCATGGATCATCCTTTCTTTTTGCGAGCCTATAACACTAAATAAAAAGTAACAAAAAAGGGCGGGAACTTCAAGGATATTCTTCTTTTGGGGCGGTGAGATGCGACTTTTACAATAATGTTACATTGGAGGCGAGCAAAAACTGTACAACAAACCGTGATTACGTTATAATACATGGATGAATCGACTTAATGGGCATGTTGCCCAATACAATTTAGGGGCTCTGCCCCTACGCTTCCGTTGGTCGCTACCCCGTAATATCCATAACTTACAAAAGACGATTTTACATAAAATCGGTAATTTTGCTATTTGGCAACACTCCCTTAATAAAACCGCGCGATTACTTTTTGTTGTACTTTTAATGCTACTCCTCACCACGACGCACGTACACCTTGCAAACGCTCTATCTTTAGCGCCACCTCCAAAACTAACTAAAGAAGAAGCGCAACTTGTGAAAGCGGCTCAATATGGAGATGCTATCAAGGTGATAGAGCTTGTCGAGCGGGGAGTGAATCTTGAAGTCCCGGGGAACCGTACATGGTCGAGACCTTTGATGATTGCGGCTGGCGCGGGGCGGATTAATGTCGTGAAAGTACTGCTCGACGCCGGGGCAAAAATCGACGCGCATGATGGACCGTCAAGGACGGCGCTGTTTCACGCGGTAGAAGGCGGGTACCTGAATGTCGCTAAGCTTCTGTTAGACGCCGGTGCTGATATCAACACTAAGGATCATCAAGGGGGCACTCTTTTGACTATTGCGGCTTTTTATAATCATACAGAACTCGCGTTGTTTTTCATAGATGCTGGTCTTGATGTAAACATTAAGGTATACGGTAACGCTTATACTGCACTACATTCGGCTTCTTATCTTGGTGATATTAAGGTAGTTAAGGCTTTGCTCGATGCGGGTGCTGATGCTAATCCGACCATTGGTGATTATGCTCTACACCCCCCTATAATGAACGCGGTTATAGAAGGTCATTCAGCAGTCGTGAAGCTCTTGCTCGATGCGGGCGCTGATCTCAGCTTGAAGGATGATAAAGGTAGGACTCCGCTCGATTTAGCAAAGGAAAATAAGAACACGGAGATCATCGAAATGCTAAAAGCGGCTATGAAGAAGGGGAAATAATATGAAGAAAACATTCAGAAGATTCGCGGTGCTGTTGGCGTTGGTCGTCATCCTCGCGTCAGTTCACAATGCGTCCGCGCAGGAGGAAGGGGAGGGGGCGCTTCTCCCTGAATTCTTCTCTCAGCTTTACACGCGGTTCAGCGGTGAGTTCTCAAAAGCTGAGGCGGATGACTATCAGCTCTTCTGCGAGGATAATGATGTCGACCCAAAAAACGCGACGAACCGTGAGACGTACTTTAAGCTACTTTTTTATCACAAGATGTTCACCGGTACGACGTCATACGACTGCGCGACCGGCGGCAAGCTGAAGATACCGTACTTCTGGCACTGGGTGGAGCCGAACCCACGGCACAAGATAATCGATAACCTCACCGGTAAGATGTTGACG
>JAJRXV010000093.1 GCA_024276115.1 Deltaproteobacteria bacterium | reverse complement strand
CTTGATATTTTTTGAAAATAGTGATAGAAATATATTCATGGCTGACTTCACTCCTAGTAGCTGCCATTCGCGGCAGTGAATTTTAGATGTCCAGAACATCCTATATAAGCGGAGTCACCCTATTTTTTCAAGCATTATTTGAAAAAACGCAACCTTGGAACTTTAGTTCGGTAAATTTTGAGTTGGTCAGCGCCACTTGAATATTTTTTTTCTGTTATAATAGTCTCCACAATTCAAAACCCAGTATCCAACCCTAAGGAGGTATCAATGGACAAGCACAACCTAATGGATAAATACAAGAAGTTTACAGAGGACTACAACAACGGTATCAGCGAAGACATCCTTTGTATGGATTATAATATCCCCCCTGAAAAATTCGACGCGTTCCTGGTTTTCCTCAAAAAGAAGGGGTTCAATTTGAAGAAGTCGGCAGGCGCTAACACCTCAAGCTTCCAGTCGGCACATGATATTGATTTTGAGATCTTCGGGGATGATATGCAGTTCGTCGAGATAGAGCTGGACCCCGGCGAGACGGTGATCGCCGAGGCGGGCGCGATGATGTTCATGGAGCGCGGCATCTCTATGGAGACAATTTTTGGAGATGGCAGTTCTGAATCTCAGGGTGTTATGAGCAAGATCTTCGGCGCTGGCAAGCGTATCCTTACCGGTGAGAGCCTCTTTATGACAGCATTCACAAGCACAGGACCGGGGAAGCAACACGTCGCTTTCAGCTCTGCGTACCCCGGGCGGATCGTACCGCTCGACCTAGCGGATTATGACGGTGAGCTACTCTGCCAGAAGCGTGCGTTCCTTTGCGCCGCGAAAGGTGTCTCGGTGAGTATCGCGTTTACAAAGAAGTTCGGCACCGGGCTGTTTGGCGGTGAGGGATTCATCCTACAAAAGCTGACCGGTGACGGGTACGCTTTCATCCACGCGGGCGGTACCATAGTAGAAAGGGTGCTTGGCCCTGGCGACATCCTTCGGATCGACACCGGCTGTATAGTCGCGCTAGAGAAAACATTGAACTATGACATAGAGTACGTCGGTGGGATAAAAACCGCGCTCTTTGGTGGTGAGGGGCTCTTCTTCGCTACCGTAACAGGTCCTGGCAGAGTATGGTTGCAGTCGCTACCGTTCAGCAGGCTCGCGAACAATATAGTAAGCTCCGCACCGAGAGCTGGCGGCACCAGAAAAGGTGAAGGTTCGATTCTCGGCATAGTCGGTGATATGCTTGACGGTAGATAAAGGGCATGTTGCCCAATCAATCTAGGGGGGGGGATTCCCCCGCTGGTCGCACCCCCTTTTTTTGCAAGGACTACAACGCTGGCGTTTTGGAAGATTTATAAAATATTTATTTGGCAACAGCCCCATAAAACATAAAAATATCGATTTATTTTATATTTTTAAATAAATTGCTTGACAAGTTGACCGAGATAAACTATATTCTGTTTTCTTGACGCGGGGTGGAGCAGTCTGGTAGCTCGTCGGGCTCATAACCCGAAGGTCATAGGTTCGAATCCTGTCCCCGCTACCAAATAAATATTAAGGGGTTACGTTAAAGCGTAACCCTTTTTTTATTGGGATCAATACATTTCGCCTCAAAAGTTATCTACGTGTTACCCATATTTTTTTTAAATTAAAAAACTAAACTGTATGAATTGTTCTTGGTTATTAACCCGGCGATAAAGTATAGTATAAGACTCCTGCCGTCGTCCCGAACTGGTTTCGGGATCTACCCGCGTTTATAGAGTTACCAGATCCTGAATTTGAGGAGCGCCTCAAATTCAGGACGACAGTTTTGGAGTTGTGTCGGAGTCTTTATGTTTAATCGCCGTGTTAATAGTATAAGAAAATATAAAAGATAGCTTGACAAAGGTAAAATATTTTTTATATTATAAGGAGGAAAGCACAGCTTTTGCAGTGTATTAATTTACGTTCACCGGGGAAATAATGATAAAGGACTATTATCAAGAGCTTCACATACGTGCTAAGGCTGTCCCAGAGCTAATCAACAGCTCATACAAAATACTTAAAGAGAAATATAAGCGGGATATCCACCCAGATGAGATCGAAAGTTGGATGACCAGCCTCGACGAAGCGTACCAAGTATTAAGCGATCCTGAAAAACGCAAGAAATATGACCAGGTATATTTCCAGGAGTATGGAGGTATAGCAGACCTTGAAAAGCGCTTAAACAAGCATAAAGGGCTTCTGATTGTTCTCTCGATGGTATTTGTGATACTGATCGGTTCATCAATATATTTCCTTTACTCGATTCAGGACCAGGTGACCGACACAACACAGATAAAAGAAAGACTGACCCACCAGACGAAGGCGCTTAAAGATGACTTGGAGTCATATAGGGCTGAGCATGGCAGGTACCCGAACTCCAGCGAGGTAAATGTCTTGCGCAATACGCTTGATAAATACAAACAGGCACGTGAAGGGCAGTACTGGAGCAAGATGAAAAAATATGAGTTGAAAGGCAATGGCGACTACTCAATAATCATAGATATGGGTGAAAAGAGATTGACCGTGACGCCGGACGACATTTTTTCAGGTAAGTAAACTTGGGGAGCAACCCCAAAACAATAATTTATAAGGGTGATTATCGTATGGAAAAACCACTAGTATTAGCTGTTGATGATGAGCCACATATACTGTTTATTCTCTCACAGGTACTAAACTCAAAGGGGTGTAAAGTATTGACCGCTGATGGCGGTGAGAAAGCGATCAAGCTCGCTCTAAAAAATATTCCTGATCTTATTATACTTGATGTTATGATGCCTGACATCTCTGGTTTTGAGGTATGTCAGCACCTGAAGAACAACCCAAAGACTAAAAATATTCCTGTTATTATTCTGACCGCAGAGCAGAATGAAGAGCATAAAGAAGCTATGCTCAGAATGGGTGTTATCGACTATATATCTAAACCATTTAGCCCTAATGGACTTTCAACTAAGATAGATGATGTATTGGAAAAAATCAAAACGTAATATAAACTTTTATTGGGGTATGCCATGAGAAAAAACGTTCCAAGACAATACCTGCGCCTTGTCACTCTGTTTTTTCTCATGTTTTTCATTACGTCACCGCTTTTCGCTAAACAAAAAAAAGCTACTGTCACAAGAGTCGTCCCTACTGTCAACGTTATTTACGCCCAAGATGCCTCAAGACTCAAAAAAACCTTAAAGAAGAATAACACCCTCGACGTTGGCGACAACGTTATCACAGAAAAAAGAGCTTCAGTCGATATTACATTTAGCCAGGGTAACATGTTGCGCCTTGCTGAAAACTCATCATTCATCATAAAAGAAGCCCACCTAAAATCAAAAACATCAAGAGTAAGCATAGAACTTACAGGTGGTAAACTGTTTGGAATTTTACGAAGGAAGAGCAAGAAATATTATAAAATCCGCACCAGAACCGCGGTTGTTGGTGTAAAAGGAACAGATTTATTAGTCTCTGCTGACGGTGACGCAACTGATGTGTACGTAAAAGAAGCGAAGGGCGCTCCGGTTGACGTTTACAATCCTGAATTCCCGGATCAAAAAGTAGATGTGCCCGGTGGCATGAAAACAAGGGTAGAAAAAGGGAAGTCCCCTACCCTGCCGATCGCGATGACCGCGGCAGAGCTGGCAATGTTCGCTTATGTCGCTGACTTGGCATCTCTTGGTGGCACATCAACTGCTGTGGCGGACGCCGGAACTGCGCAGGGTATGGACGCGACTACTACGGCAACAACCCCAGCAGAGCCTCAAATGACAGACACTGGAACGCAGGGTATGGACGCAAGCACCACGGCGACCTCATCTGAATCTCAAGCGGCGACAGTAGTAAGTGGGGGCAGTACCGCGGGTGAGGTAGCGCTTACGACATTCGGAATTGCCGCGGGTGGCGCGGGGCTCGTATACGGAACTGACGCTCTGGTCAAAAGCCTTGATTTCGACATACAAGAAACTCACACCTATAGTGTGAGTGGAAGCGACTCTGACTTAGAAGATAGGTACGACATCGACTTCAACGACTACTCTGGGTTCACTAAATACAAGAAATATTTTGATAAAGCGCATATAAACTGGATTAAGTATGAGATCACCGGCAACTCCGGTCAAGGCGGCACCGCAACATTTTATCTGAGCGAATTCCAGAGATCTACAACTACCTTTAATGCCGCTGATGTAGTCTCTTTTTCTGGCGGTGAGGTCACTGGGGAAGTTACGCTGACAAACTTATCAAAAGATCAGATAAACAACCTCTTAAGACAAAAAAAACTGTCCGCTTATGTGCGGGGGAACGGTACTGGGATAAACCTCAAAATAAAAGTGACTTACAACATACAAATTAAATTCAAATTATTATAATAAAAAAGGGCCGCTGGTAAAAGGTTATATTGGTAGGAGAGGGGTATTCTATATTTGGCACCAGCGGCCCTCGGGTTGGGGGCTATTTTTTATTCGGTTTTATTGTTACATAAAGCGTATTATTTCTCCTTTTGAGCAATAACAGTACACTGTCATCTTCTTCCGCTTTAGCTAAAACCTTCTTCAAATCAGCTATATTTTTCACTTCCTCCTGATTCACCTCAAGGATAATATCGCCACGCTGAACATTCGCGTCCGCGGCGGGACCGGCTGGATCGACATCTGTAACAATCAGCCCATCCTCACTATCAAGCGCAAAATGCTTCGAGAGTTTTGGTGTTATATTCTGCAAGCTCATACCATATTGCTTACCTAGATCTTCAGCCGTCACATCTGCCTTTTTATCATCATTTTTCATCTTCGCGATCACTACGGTCAACTCCTGCTTTTTCCCTTTACGCAGCACCTTGACCATTACCTCTTTACCGATCGGTGTCGCCGCGACTATCTTAGGCAGTTCATTCATCTCGTTGACTTCATGACCATCAAAATGAGTGATAATATCTCCACGTTTTAACCCTGCCTTTGATGCCGGGCTATCCGCGAATACTTCTGATATCAACGCGCCCTTGGTCTCTGTCAACTCAAATGACTTCGCGAGATCATCAGTTATCTTCTGAATATATACGCCGAGCCAGCCTCTCGTTACATGCCCGGTATCCTTCAACTGACTTATAATAGCCTTCGCCATATCTATAGGGATGGCAAAACCAATACCGTTGGCGTTCTGTATTATCGCCGTGTTGATACCGACGACTTCACCCTTTATGTTGAACAGTGGACCTCCAGAGTTCCCCGGGTTGATAGACGCGTCGGTCTGGATAAAATCATCATAAGGTCCAGAACCGATAGTCCTCCCCTTCGCGCTCACTATACCGGCGGTGACAGTCGCCCCGAGACCAAATGGATTACCGATCGCGATTACCCACTCACCTATCTCAAGCGCCTCAGAATTACCCATAGCGGCATAAGGAAAATCCTCGTCACCGTTCTCTATTTTTATCAGCGCAATGTCAGTTTTCTTGTCACTACCGATCAGCTTCGCGGTGTAATCCTTGCCATCAGAAGTCGTCACGCGGATCTCGTCCGCCTTACCGACAACATGATGGTTGGTGAGGATAAGTCCACTTTTATCGATAATAAAACCTGAACCGAGGCTCTTTTGCTTGTACTCACGTTTTGGAACATCACCAAAAAAGCGTTCGAAGTACTCATCACCAAAGAAGTCCTTAAACTGCTCGTTTCTGTCACCAAAGTACTGCTTAAAGCGTTCCATACGCTCCTTAGGCTTGACAAGCTGAGTTGTGTTTATGTTCACTGTCGAATGCGTTAACTCCTTCACCAACGCTGAAAAATCCGGGTAAGAAATTGAGCTCGAAACCTTTGCGGTTGAATCCTGCGCACCCGCTTCAAGCGAGAAAGATAAGAGACTTGCCGCAACCAATATAATAAACAGTGCTGATATTTTCTTCTGTTTTAAAGCTTTCATTTTAACCTCCTCAAAATACTTTTTCTGAATGGGAGTGTTACTACCTTATTAATAAAGATAACACACAATAATTAAAAACAGATTAAAGTAATATTAATGTTTTTTAATAAATTTACTTTTTTCTCAACAAATATTTCTTAATATACATAGCACACGCCGCCGCGTCACCAACCGCGGTGGCTACTTGGTGCGAGCTGGCGGCGCGTACATCACCAATAGCGAAAAGCCCGTCAGCCGATGTCATAAAATTCTCGTTGACAATGAGATAGCCCTTATCATCTTTTGATACATCAGCGTCAAGGAATTTTGTCCCGGGTGTTCTCTTCCCGAGGTAAATGAATACCCCTTCGAGCTTGATCTCACCAACTTCTCTTGTAAGCAGGTTCTCAGTTTTAACCCCGGTGACAAGCGAGTCCTCACCAAATATCCCTGTTATTTTTGTAGTACTTATCACTTCAACATTTTCCTGCTTCTCGACAGACGCTTTGAGCCCATCAGATATATTCAGCTCTTTTCCGGTGGTGATTATATATGTCTTCTTAGTGAATGAGGCAAGTTTCAGCCCCTCTTCAACAGCGAACTCCGAACCACCGATGATCGCTGTGTCAAGCCTCCGGTACAGCGGCGCGTCACATGTAGCGCAATACGATACCCCCTTGCCGAGATACTCATCCTCACCGGTTACACCAAGCTGTTGCGTGAGCCCGGTAGCGACGATGACAGCCTTGCTTATGTAGTCCATTCCGTATGACGACACTTTAAAAACGTCCCCTTTTTTTTGAACGCTGTCAACTCCTTGGTAGAGGACTTCCGTACCAAACCTTTCAGCCTGCTCAAGAAACTTCCCGGTCAGCTCGAGGCCACCGATCCCATCGGGGAAGCCGGGGTAGTTCTCAAGGTTGACAATAGTATTCAACTGCCCACCAGGGCTTGTCCCCTCAAACAGCGCAGTCTTCAACCCACTCCGGGAAGCGTACATTGCGGCAGTCAGCCCGGCCGGCCCGCCACCGATCACCAATACATCATAATTTTTTTCGCTCATAAGTATCTCCTGTAAACATTAGTTACATTTAAATTAAACATCAAACGAAAAAATGCAAACAATATTTTGTAAATTCTATAAAATATACTATACTTAACTTCACAATATGTTAAGTTAAAGTTTTGTAAAGTCATACTATTGATATGTAAATATCGGATAATATAAAGATAATGAGAGAGGCAGCCATGAAAGAATTTGCAAATGAAGAGTTCAAAGAAAAGATGAGGATAACTTTTGATTACAACTACGCGATGAAGGAGTACCTTGGTAGCGATAATACCGTATCATCGGCTGATATCGATGACTACACCGAAGAGTGCGCGCAAGTCATACGCGACATAAAAAAAGAGCGTGAGGAGGGTAAACTACCCTTCATGGACCTGCCGTACGCCTCAGAAGAGGTGCTCGAGATAAAACAACTCGCGAAGAAAGTACGCTACATGTGCGATGATTTTGTCGTCCTCGGGATCGGTGGCTCCGCGCTGGGGATGACCGCGCTGATGCAGGCGCTCAAAGGTCCATTCCATAATGCGCAAAACGATGATGACCGCGACGCCCCGAGGCTTTATGTCGCTGACAATATCGACCCTGATTTTTTTAAGGGTATACTTGATAATATTGACAGCTATAGAACTATCTTCAATGTCATAAGTAAGTCCGGCTCTACCGCTGAAACTATGAGCCAGTTCATGATCGCGCAACAGTTTCTGAAAGACAATCTCGGAGCGGGATACAAAGACAGCATGATCGCGACGACCGACGCGAAGTCCGGTATCCTGCGGGATATTGTCAATCAGGAGGAGCTGTCTAGCCTTATCGTTCCTGATGGTGTCGGCGGAAGGTTCTCGGTACTCTCCGCTGTCGGGCTTTTCCCGGCGGCGGTAGTTGGGATCGATATCGACGCGCTTCTCGCCGGGGCGCGCTTTATGGATGAGATGTGCCAGAATGAAGATGTCAGAAAAAATCCGGCCGCGCTGTCAGCGCTTATATATTATCTATACTATCAAAAAGGTAGAAACATCAATGTTATGATGCCATACTCAAGCGCGCTGAAAGATGTCGCGGACTGGTATGGTCAGATTTGGGCAGAGAGCCTCGGGAAGCGGCATGACCTTGAGGGCGATGTTGTCAACGCCGGGCAAACCCCGGTAAAAGCGCTTGGTGTGACTGATCAGCACTCTCAACTACAGCTTTATGTAGAGGGACCTGATGACAAAGTAATCACCTTTATCAAAGTCGGGGAGTTTGATAATGAAGTGAGAATCCCTGAAGCATACAGCGGTATAAGCGGAATCGATTATCTTGGTGGAACTACTTTAACCCGCCTCATCAACTCCGAACTTCACGCGACCGAGATAACTCTGATGAAGAACAGCAAGCCGAACTGCACGATCAACGTACCAGCGGTCAACGCCTTTACACTCGGTCAACTGCTATACATGCTCGAGGTGCAAACATCAGTAATGGGCAAGCTCATGGATATCAACACGTATGACCAACCCGGTGTCGAGCAGGGTAAACTCTACACTTACGGTATGATGGGTAGAGAAGGTTTTGAGGATAAGAATGAAGAGATAGAAAGCGAGAAGAAACGGGTTGATAAATTTAAGGTGTGATAGGTAGGTCGGATTAAGGAGCTTGCGACGAATCCGACGTTTATATAGATGGTTTATATGGTTTTGTCAGATTCGCTTCGCTTAATCTGACCTACCAGCTAATCGGAAACCTACTATACAGTTTAACAGTTAATAGGAACAATATTATATGATAGAAATAAAAAACTTATCGAAAGACTACGGCAAAATAAGAGCAGTCAACGATTTAAGCCTGAAGGTCAATAACGGTGAGTTCTTCGGGTTCCTCGGTCCAAACGGCGCTGGCAAGACCACCACAATCAAGATGATCGCCGGTCTCTTAAAACCTACTACCGGTAGCGTTGCAGTCTGCGGGCATGACCTCGTCACCAACCCGCTAGAGGCGAAGCGGAAGATTGGGTACATCCCTGATAGACCGTATCTGTATGAACGTCTCACCGGTAGAGAGTTCCTTGAGTTCGTCGGGCGGCTCTATCACCTTGAACCAGAACACGTCGAGGAGGTCTCCCGCGAGTACCTTGAGGCGTTCAAACTATATGACTGGGTGGATGAGCTCGTCGAAAGCTACTCACATGGGATGCGCCAGAAGCTGATCTTCACGGCGGCGCTGATCCATGACCCAGAAGTTATCGTCGTGGATGAGCCGATGGTCGGGCTCGACCCGATGGGTGTCAAGATAGTCAAGGAGCTATTCAGAAGGCTGTGCGATAGAGGTGTGACAATCTTCATGTCAACGCATACTCTCGAGATAGCCGAGGAGATGTGCGAGCGGATCGGGATTATCCTCAAGGGAGAACTCACCGCGGTCGGCACAAAAGAAGAGTTGCGCGAGATGGCCGCGAAAGGCGAAAGCGAATCCGGTATGAACTTAGAAACTATATTCCTTAAATTGACAGGTGGTGAAGAAGTATCAGAGCTATTAAAAGCCTTACGGAGTCAGTGAGCGGTCTATCGCCGCTCTTCTACGCCTACACAAGGCAATTCATAAACGGCTTCAAATGGATGAACCGCGAGAAGCTGATAAAGATCCTTCTGTTCGGTACTATCGGTATCGCTTTCATCATTGGTGATTTTTATTTTTTTTACAGAATATTCACACACTTAAAAGTGCTCCTAAAAACACTTCCTATGAAGCTTGGAGCGTTTTTCGATATCGGTGAGATGCTTGTCATACAGCTATTCACCGTTATCAACCTCACTTTTTTTTCAATGCTTCTATTCAGCAACGTTGTAGTCTCACTCTCAACGATCTACCTGTCGCGCGACCTCTACCTGCTACTTTCATCCCCGTTACGGCTCACGACTATCTTCATCTCAAAATTCTTCCACACGCTCTTAAACAGCTCTTACATGGTGCTGATCTTCGGGCTACCGATCTACGTCGCGTTCGGGGTAGTTTATGACGCTGGTTTATATTACTACCCGCTATCGTTTTTGATGTTGCTTCTTTTCTTATTCATCCCGGCTGGTATCGGTATCATCGTGACAATGCTCTTGATGCGCTTCTTCCCTGCAAAAAAGACGCACCAGGCGCTCACGTTCCTCGGTTTGATATTCGCCGCCGGTATCGTTATGTTCCTGCGTTTTATGAGGCCGGAGCGCTTTTTTTACCAAGAGGTCGCTGATAATGTGCTGTATGAGTTTTTTGAAAAGCTCAATGTACCAGATCTCCCGTATATGCCGAGCAGTTGGCTCACCAGCTCGCTTTTAGAGCTGAAAAACGGTCTCTATTCGGAGTTTTTCACTCATCTTGGCTATATGGCGGTAGCGGCTGTAACTGTGTTTGGGCTAACAGTCTTTATCGCGACTAGAATATACTACATGGGGTGGCAAGGCGCGAAAGAAACAAATAACATACGACTAGCCCAAAAACCAAACAGCAAGTGGACTAAGATATGGACAAACATCCCATTTTTCTTCAACAAGACGCAAAAAGGGCTTTTCAAAAAAGATGTTATAGTATTCTTTCGTGACTCGACTCAATGGTCACAAATATTCATCCTTTTAGCGCTGATCGTAATATATCTGTTTAACATGAAGAACATCCCGATAGACACAATGACCCTCAAGAACTTGATATCATTCCTGAATCTAGGGCTCGCGGGTTTCATCATAGCAGCGGTATCAATCAGGTTCGTCTTCCCGACAACATCTATCGAGGCGGGCGGAATATGGATAATCGCGACCGCTCCTGTGGACTACCGCTCCTTCATCATCGAAAAGTTCCTCTTATTTTTGTTCCCTCTGCTTATTATCGCCGAAACACTGATATATTTTTCAAATGTTCTGTTAAAAGTGCACACATTCTTCATGACACTTTCGCTTGTGACGATGTTTTTTATCACAATAGCTGTTACGGCGCTCGGGGTCGGCATGGGAGCGATATACCCGAAGTTCGACTATAAGAGTTCAGCCGAGATATCATCGAGCACCGGCGCGATACTCTACATGATATTCAGCCTCGTTTATATTGTTGTGATAATTATTTTAGAGGTCTACCCGGTATACAGCTATTACTTCCATGAACTGCCTTATGGCAAATTCGACGTGACAGGCGCGGGAATGTTCTTCGTGGTTGCGTTGCTGATCACGATTGCGGTAACAGTAATACCGCTAAAGCTCGGTATCAAATCATTACGAGAGATGGAGTTTTAATAATATTTTTTTAATTCGCGAGCGTATCAACTCTCTCCTTAAATATCATGAAGTCAGGCGAACCATCATTTTTGTAGTAATCATGGACATCAACGGTAAACTCTGATTTAAAGTTCCGCCCAAGCACAACTTTATGAAAAGGCGCTGAAACCCGAATAATAAAATTTACATCCTCTTGGTTCTCCGCCTCTCGGTCATGGAGCAGTTCAATCGATATTTCTTCTGGATTTACCACAAGATCATTATTTGAAGTAACAATCATCACAGCGTCGGTCAATTCGTCAGTTTTTAGATTATACCTCAGTTCAGTTTTAAAAACCTCATTAATATCAACCGAAACTATATTGTTGATATCTCTAAAGTCGACAAATGACTTTACCAGCAACCCGGTGACAGCAATGATAACTATTATCGCTATTGTTCTGTATTTATGTGATATTTTCCTTCCCTGTGATTGGGTTTCGTAGACTTTATTGTAGGTGCCGATACTATCGTCAGATATTTCCATAGCTGAGAGTTCGTCTAATGTTGGTCCAAGGTACTTCGCGAGAATCACACCACATTTCGCGCATTCTTGTGATTCTTCCTGATCATACATACAATTTGGGCATATCATCACCATCCTCCTGAATATTTAGCAAGCGCTAATTTAAGACTTCCGCACAGCCCTTAACCCGTCATCCTGAATTTGAGGCACACCTCTTATTTCAGGATCTGGAGACTTTAATAAGTCAGGGGTGACGGTAGTAACTTTTATGGGCATGTTGCCCAATACAATTTAGGGACTCTGCCCCTACGCTTCCGTTGGTCGCTACCCCGTAATATCCATAATTTACAAAAGACGATTTTACATAAAATCGGTAATTTCGCTATTTGGCAATACTCCCTTTATACATAAAAACAGGTTGCGTAGGAATCTTGCTTTTGTCTATCCCTCAAGAACAGTTAAAATTAACACGTGTGAGTAAACATGTCAAGTATGTTTGAATATTAAGGAATTCAAGTATAGTACCTACTACTTATCAAAATATTTGCAGTAGATGATAAAAAAATCTTGATTTTATACTCTCATTTGATTAGTATCCTAAATTAAAATTAATGAAGGAGGATTCACGCATTGAAATTGAAAAAAGTAATAATCTTAACATTAATATTATTATGCAGTATTGCATTAATATTTGGATGTACCAAATCGAAAGATTCCAAGGAGGAAAAAGTGACAACCAACAAAACAGAAGCAACAAAAGGTGATGGAGAATTATTCGCTGTGTTTAATACATCTTTAGGAAAGATTGTAGTCAAGCTGTTCCCGGACAAAGCTCCTGAGACAGTAGCTAACTTTGTCGGACTGGCAGAAGGCACAAAAGAATACACTGACCCAAAAAGCAAAGAAAAAGTAACAGGAAAGTACTATGACGGCACTATTTTTCATAGAATAATATCAGACTTCATGATTCAAGGTGGGGACATCCTTGGTAATGGCACCGGTGGTCCTGGTTATACGTTTAAAGATGAGTTTGATTCCGGGCTTACCTTTAACAAGCCGGGTCTGTTAGCTATGGCGAACCGTGGACCTAACACTAATGGCGCACAGTTTTTCATCACAGAGGTACCGACACCACACTTAAACAACAGGCACACGATATTTGGAGAAGTGATCGAGGGCTTTGATGTAATTAAAGCTATGGTGGCAGTGAAGAGAGGTCCCGGGGACAAACCTGTAGAGGACATTGTACTCAATAGCCTTGAAATAGTAAGATAGAACATGGGCATGTTGCCCAATACATAGATAAAAAAATAGGAGAGACCAGAACAATGAAAAAGTTAATAACCCTACTTACAATCATTTTGTTATTTACTCTTGCTCAGAGCGTTTTTGCGGGAGAGTGGGAAAAGAGTAAAGGAACATACGCTGTATTTAACACTTCCCTCGGGAAGATTGTGTGTGAGCTTTACCCGGATAAAGCCCCTGAAACAGTGGCAAACTTTGTCGGACTGGCAGAAGGCACAAAAGAATACCTCGATACAAAAACTAAGAAGTTCACTACCGGGAAATACTATGACGGCACTATATTTCATCGTGTAATACCGAACTTCATGATTCAGGGCGGTGATCCGCTAGGCACAGGACGTGGTGGTCCGGGCTATAAGTTTAAGAATGAATATCATGAAAGCCTTGATTACAGCCAGCCTGGAATGTTGGCAATGGCAAACGCTGGTAAAAACACCAACGGTAGCCAGTTTTTTATTACTGAGGTAGCTGTCCCATTAAAAGCGAAGGACTACACGATCTTTGGTAAAGTGGTCGAAGGTCAGGGGATTGTCAAAAAGATCGCTTATGTAAGAAGTAGCAGGTCTGACAGACCAATAACAGATGTAGTTTTAGAAAAACTTGAAATAGTACGAGTAAAATAAATCGTAGAATTTGTGTGTGGAACATTTGTTTTCTAACTTAGTCGACAACACAAAGGATGATATCTGGCGTTACGCCAGTCTCTATACACCTTTGATCAATGAAGCGAACAGGCTCACGCTCGGTGAGGCTGATACGCCATTCATGGAGTTCGCGAGTTTGAACGACAAGTGCTCCACACGCGATTCTCAAAAGAGAATCATCTTCAAGCGTGAAGACTTGAACCCTACCGGTTCTCATAAATCACGCGCACTGGCATATCAGGTGTCGTACTACCACTCCAAAGGACACAACACTCTACTTATCTCGTCGTCAGGCAATGCCGCTATCGCGGCGGCGGCTTATTGCAACCAATGCGATATTACAATGATATCGTTTGTTGACAAAAACACATCAGCGGCAAAATTGAACGAGCTCAAAAAAACCGGACAACCGATAATTTTTTGCGTTAAACCGATCAACTTCGCAAAATACGCCGCACGTATATTCAATATTCAGAACCTGCGACCTTCTTTTGATGACCTGTCGATCGAGCCATACAAATCAATAGCGTTTGAAATATTTGAAAAGTACGCGGAAGATATAGACGCTGTTTTCATGTTCCCGACTTCGGCCAGCTCTCTGATCGGTACGGCTAAAGGGTTTCTGCAACTCAAAGAAGAGCTCGGCGCGACAAAAAAGCTACCAGCGCTGGTAGCGGTTCAGACCGGTGATATTACTTCTATAGCTGAACACTTTACCAAGCCAGAAGATGACAGAACCAGCGACCATAAGGCAGAAGGAACCTCTCCGGGCGCGCTCGGGGTGAAAGTCACACGCAGAACAAAAGAGGCTGTCGAATTGATAAACCAGATGAACGGTAGTGGCGTCATTGTCACACCAAAAGAGATAGAGGCAGCCGCCGAGATGCTAAAAAGCGTAGCGGTTAGCACCTCAAAAGAAGGCGCGGCAACATTAGCCGGTGCGCTCAAATCGCGAGGGTACAAAAAAATTGTTTGCGTTCTTACCGGTAAAGAGTACACTGAGGCAGCAAAAGAAATACTGGGGAATACCTACTATGCGGAAAGCTACACTGATGTCAAAAATATTGTCAGAAGCCTGATATGATCAACAACGACCACCTGAAAGAGGTAATAAATATTATCAACGAAGAGTGTGAGCGGCTTTATTTTGTATGCAACGACCCGATCCACGCACTCGGCGTTGTCGGCATAGTTGAGAACCTAACAGTCGTCACATACAGTGACAGCCCGCTTGTAGAGGCGCTCAGAGAAGGTGGCGTTGATATATTCCTATTAGATGAACACGCGGAAGATACTAAAACGCTACATACAACAAACAATTTGATATCGCATGACGCTGTCACCAGACTTATCACCACTGACAGCGATAAAAAAAGCATAATGGTGTTCAAAAACTCGCACGTGGTCGAGGAGCAGGCGAAGATCATGGGCACACACCTGATCGCGGCACCTGCTAAAATCAGTCGAAGTATCGAAAACAAAGTAACTTTTTATGAAGCGCTTCAAGGAGAAGACGTGCCGCTTATTCCCGGTGAAGTCGTGACTATGGGCGCAAAAAGTGACTATGAAACATTTGCCAGGAAATACGGCAGGGCTTTCGTCCTCCAGGCCTCAAAGGGGTTTGGTGGAAACAAAACATATTTTGTCGGCAACGCCGCGGAATTTAATCGGGTACGAAACGATTATTTGAAGAGACGCCTCCGATTGACAAAGTTCATTCCCGGCGCGACCCTTACGATCAACGCCTGCGCTACCAAGGCAGGGACTATCGTCAAAGCGCCGTTCTACCAGTTGACAGGATTCGAGGAGCTTACCACGAACAGGCTGGGCGCGTGCGGCAACGATTTTTCGATCGACAACCTACCAGACACTCTCATTGATGAGGTTATAAAATGTACAAAGACGATAGGGGATATCATTTATTCACGGGGGTTCATAGGGATTTTTGGTGTTGACTACGTACTTGGAGACAACCGGTTTTTCTTCATTGAATGTAACCCACGCCTTGTGACTTCTATCTCTGTCTTCACCGGTTTAGAAACGCTTGCGGCTGAAACGCCGCTCATCTCTTTTCACTTGTTGGAAAACATCGACCAAACCAGTAGCATTGGTAATAATTTAGCAGAATTGTTCCCCAAAGCACGGACGTATCAAGGCGCGCAGTTGATCCTGCATAATCTGAACGCTGACACAAAGATAGTGAAACTAAATATGAAATGCGGAGTATATATGTTTGCTGAGGGCAACCTGAAGTTTCTCCGAAGCGGTTATGGGGTAGATAACCTGAAATCAGATGATGAATACCTTATTATACCAAAAGCGATCAGCACACCGGTAAACAGCGGGATAGAATGCGCGAGGATATTCACGAAAAAGCAAGCGATGTTTGACGGCATACTCAAAGATGAAATGAAACGGATCATCAAGTCTGTTTATAATAAACTCATGTAAAATAGGATAATTAGTCGTCCCTGAAAAACTCATAACACATTGAATTATTTACTATTATTCTGTATTTATATGTGCTATAATCACCAGAAAGTTGTCAAATACTCATGAAAGCTGGTGAATTATGAAG
>JAJRXV010000092.1 GCA_024276115.1 Deltaproteobacteria bacterium | reverse complement strand
GTTTGGGGAAACAGTTTTTCAGGCGCCGTTTTTTACTCAAAAGCGCATAACGACTACATAGCGGGACAGAAATATTTTATACTGAAGTTTTCGCCTGAAAGGCGAGGGTTTTTAAATCCCATTAATGAGACAATAAATTACCCTTATAGATATAAAGACGCAAAAACGGTAAATTATCTTTCATTTATTTCTTCTTAGTTTATTACTTCGCTCCGGCAGACTTTAATAAGTTAACTATTTCGGTATGACCTTCTCCAGTAGCTAACATCAAAGAGGTGGCTCCTCCTTTTCTCTTAGCGTTTACGTCCGCACCGCTATCTATTATAAGCTTGACTGTTTCGGTATGACCTCTGAAAGTAGCTAACATCAAAGCGTTGCAACCAAAATTCTCTTTAATGCTCATGTCAGCACCGTTGTCAATTAGAAGCGACACTAGTTCGGTACGACCTCTGATAGCAGCTAACATCAAAGCTGTGTAACCTTCTTTATCTTTAGCGTTTACGTTAGCGCCGTTGTCAAGTAATTTTTTTACTTTGTTAGTATCGCCTTTCATTGCGGTTGTAATAAGTTCTTCGGATAGCTTTGAGTTACCGAATAAAAAATCAAAAAAGCCCATAGTGTGTATTCCTCCTTTATTAATTTAACCGCTTACGCGATTCATGATAAATCATCATTAGCGCGCAACACTTGTCGCCGCCGACAAGATCCTTTACTCGGTCTGGCAAGCGCTAACCGGTGACGTGTCTTTGACGAACGGCTCAAAGGCGTGCTACCGATCTCGCGATTGCATCAATTTCTTTGATAAAGCAGTAAGCGGCTTTACCATGAATATATAACTCATCTTTTTCAGTAATACGCTTTTTTTAATTATATTAGCGACGAACGGTGAGTAGTTGTAATATGATCTTATAAAGCTCCTTCCCCATTTTTGGTTCTTCAAGAATTCGTCTCTAAACCGTCGTAGCTCTAATACTACAGGGTGATCATAATCTCCCATTGTGGCGGTTGCGATGAAACAGCCGCTCTTATCTCCATGACTTTCCTCCCCTGCTTGTTGTCGGGCCTGCTTGAGGGCATCTCGCGCAGTCGGGTGATTTGGATTCAGTTGAAGAGCCTTTTCGAACCATCCTATTGCTTCCTTTGGTCGTTCCAGCTTGAGCAACAAGTAGCCCATGTTACCGGTAGCCATTGAGTTTTGTGGATTCAATTCAAGCGCTTTTTTTAACTCACTCTCGGCATTACTTAACTGCCCTTGTTGGTAGTACTCATTTGCTTTATTCACATGTTTTGCGGCTTCTTCTTGCTGTAACATTGTTTCTGCGAATTTCTTTACATCCTCATTAGAACCAGACATGACAAATCCCTGGCTTCCACAATGCGGGCATGTATGCGCCAAATCATCTACTGTTTTGTGACATGAGCTACATTCTTTCATATTATCTATTCCCCCTATTAATCGTTTTGTAATTCCAGTTGATTTATTATAAGAAGGAGAGGTAAGTGATATTTCTCCACAACCGATTCAGAATACTCTATAATTATTTCGTAAGTTACGCCGTCCCCATATAGTAGGCATGAGTGCTCCAATAAAGGAGAGTCGAGACGTTCTGTGGCCTTTTTCAACCCGAAGTGCTGATATGATAATAGATTGCCCCTTAACCCTGCAAGTTTAACGTTCTGTTCATCCAGGATTATAGGTGAATGAAATGAGGCAAGTATATGCTCACGCCGGATAGAAGGAATTTCTTTCACGTCTGCGACATGTGCTTCTGAACCGTCAGGTCGTTTCCATAGACCTTCTAATACTCCTGCTTGGCGTAGCGACACGTGGAACCCTAAATAAGCATCAGGTGGTGTGCCAGCAATCAGGACAATCGCTTCTATCCAGGGAGTGGGTGTTGCCTCGACAGCAACATCCTCCATGTAAATCGACCAGTCAGGTGGATATGAGAAGGAAAAATCATATTTTTCAGATCTGTAAGTTATCCAATCTTTTTGGCTCGGCAAATCATTGAAACCAGAAAGTGATTTAAATGGAGTTAGCTTCCGGGAGGTTTTTACCAACTTATTAACACTATCTCCAAACAAGAAATCAAATATGCCCAATTTTTATCCCCTCAAACGGATTGTATCCCCCCCCCCGCAAATGTCAAGAAATATTCACAAATAATTACAAATTATCTCGTCGATGCCGTGAGCGGCGATCGGCTGGAGTTTCAGTCCCCTTTCGGGGTTTTTCATCGCTACGCGTCGATATGCGAAGCTTTCTTGGCATTCCATTTAGCTCTGTGGGTAGAGAAAGCCAAGTGGAAAAGCGCAACAGCGCCCCGGGATGAGCCATCCGCGCTACCAGTATGTTTCCGGGGAGGCGCGCCGGATCACGTTCAAGATCAAGTTCTTCAAGGGTGAGGTCAAGAAGCAGGTGGACTGGCTTCGATCGCTCCAGTACCCAGAGCACGCGGGGAGTATGCTAAAGAACGCGCCGCATAAAGTAATACTTATTTTCGGCGATCTCTACCCGGGCGTTACCTGTATCGTAAAGCAGGTGAAGGCGAGATTTTTTAACCTGTTCGACAGGGATAACCTTCTCCCGCAACAGGCTGAGGTAGATATCGTGCTCGAAGAGTATGTCGACCAGTCCGTAAAATGGTCGGAGGTGCGCTGATGAAACGCAAAGATTCCCGATACGAAAAGTGTATAGTTTATCGTGACGGTGACGGTGAGAGCCTCGGCATGAGGCAGAGAATCGACACCACTCCGCGCTACGACGATAAGTTCCACACAGTGATCGATGGCGACCGGCTCGACCTCCTGGCGCACCGCTATCTCGGTGACTTTAAGCTTTGGTGGGTCATCTGCGACTATAACGATATATTCTTTCCGCTCGAACTGATGCCCGGTAAACTGCTCCGCGTCCC
>JAJRXV010000091.1 GCA_024276115.1 Deltaproteobacteria bacterium | reverse complement strand
GATTATCTCAGAACCCATGTTGGTGGAGCTGGCGGTACGCGTAACGATGATACCGGCGGAAGTTGAGACGACGAGCGCCGGTAGCTGTGACACCAGCCCGTCACCGATAGTGAGTAGAGTGTATACTTCGGCGGCGCTACCGATATCCATGCCGCGCCTTGTGATACCGATGATGAGGCCACCGATTATGTTAATTACAGTGATGACGAGACCGGCGATCGCGTCACCGCGGACGAACTTGCTCGCGCCATCCATAGCTCCATAGAAGTCAGCTTCCTGTGATATCTCCGCCCTTCTGCGCCTCGCGTCTTCGTCTGTGATGAGTCCGGCGTTCAGGTCGGCGTCGATACTCATCTGCTTTCCGGGCATCGCGTCGAGGGTGAACCTCGCGGCCACCTCGGCTACCCTTCCGGCACCCTTAGTGATGACGATGAAATTGATCAGGACAAGGACCAAGAATATGACAATACCGACGATAAAATCATTACCGGCGACAAAGTTACCGAACGCGGCGATGATATCACCAGCGTCCGCGTTCAGCAGAATAAGCCGCGTGGAGGCGACATTCAGCGAAAGCCGAAAGAGCGTGACGACGAGCAGTAGCGACGGAAATATCGAGAAATCAAGCGGTTTCAGCGTGTACATAGCGACCAGCATTACGACCAGCGAGATCGTTATGTTAATTGACAGCAGTATGTCCAGAATAACTGGCGGCAACGGCACAAGCATAATGAAGATTATGCCGATTATGGCAACGGTGAGAATTATCCCGCTGTTTTTCATTCCTGGAGAGTCTTTAGCCATCTTACCCTTTGTTTATCCCTGTTTGTTGCTTCGGGTGTATTTTTAGTTGTAAAGCGTCAACTCTGTCATCCCCGAATGTTTTTATCGGGGACCTAGGATCAAAATGTCCCATTACATTAATTCTTTTAACTACACATTTTATTCGCTTCGCTCAGAGCTTAGTCCTGGGGTCCCGATAGAAACACTCGGGAATGACGTTGTGGCAGGACTCGGGAATGGCGGGCGACCACACAGGTTCGCCCCTACGGTCTGTTTTTTTTAATTCCTCATTCATAACTCTTCACTCTATAACCCCTCGACCCCTAGTCTTTCGACCCCTAGTTTTTTTATAAAATCCTTAGGTGTTATGATCGCCACCGGTAGTTTTGTTTTTTTCAACTTCGCGTGCGCCGAACGGTTTTGCCCAGACATAATCAGATAACCGCAACCGCTCTCTACAGCCGCCGCCAGAACATGCGCGTCTTTGCTCCCGATCACTTTCGCGTACTTTGTCTCGCTGTTTACCGGTGGGAATATCTCGAGCGTAAGCACGCTGACCATCTTATAAAACCGTGTCAAAACCACGTTGCCGAACCCGCTCTTCAAACTCGCGCGCGCCTCCTCCAAAATCAGGTCGGTCGTAACAGCGGTGAAGCGACCGTTACGGCAAAGGCTCATCACAACAGCGGAACCACCAGCCGCAGAAGCAGAAGCGCAAAGAAAAACACCGGTATCGATAAAAACTCTCTCCCCTGCTCTCTTCACGTTAACTCTTCTCCAATATCTTCTGTGCTATTTTCATCTCCACTTCGCTCAGCTCATCTTCTTTCAGCCACTGCTGTATCTCAGATTTCTCAAAAGTCCGCTTCTTGCCCGTCAACGCTCTCGGTCGGAGGATTATCGCCTCGTCATCGGTGAGCTCTGCATCCAAAAGGTCTCCCTCTTGTATCCCGAGTGATTTTCGTAGTTTAGATGGTATCGTGATCTGAAAATTACGTCTTATCTGTAGTATCGGCATATCGGTTCCCTGTGTTTTTTTTCGAAATTTAAGAAATTATAAATTCTGTATTTAATAATTTCTTAAATTTACAATATCGTAATGTCCGCTGCTTGTCAAATGTTATTGTAAGAATACGTTATTGTTTTCTTTTTGTGCATCATACCGTGTATTTTACAAACTCCCCGAGTGCGCCCGCTCAACCTCACCGAGAGTTGCCACCGCGTCATCCCCAAAGGCTTCTATTGGGGATCCAGACCTCAAACATCCCATTAAACTAAAGCAAAGTTTGTTCGCTTCGCTCAGAGCTTAGTCCTGGGTTCCCGATAGAAACACTCGGGAATGACGTTGCGGCAGGACTCGGGGATGACGGTCGCCCGCTCAGGGTCGCCCCTACGGGAAAATTCATAATTCATAATTTATAATTCATCATTCTTTAGCGCCAGCTTTTTCCAGGAGGTTGATGAGAGTATCGTTCATCATATCTTTCGCGAGTTTTAGCGCGGTGTTACCCCTTCTGTCCTTTAGGGTCAAGTCCGCGTTGTTATTGATGAAGAGGTTGATCATATCGATATTACCGCTCAGCGTGGCGATCATAAGCGGTGTCATCCCCTTAAAGTTACCGTGCGTGATCGCGATATTGACATCAGCGCCCTTCTCTATGCAGAGCTTCGCTAGGTCAAGCACCTTGCCCTTGACGATTTCTAAAAGCCCCTCGGGGTCATCCTTCTCCATCTTTTTCAGCTCCTCATGCCGGTCTGACTGTTTTATCGCGACGAGCGTAAGGATCTCAGTGTGGGCGAGCAGCAACAGAGGTGTAACCCCGCCCTCGTTCTGGATTTTCACGTCAGCGCCGTTGTCTATCAAGAGCCGCGCTAAATCGATATTACCGTTTAATATCGCCGGTATAATAGGGGTATTGCCCCCCCTGCCCTCAAAATTCACGTTGCAGCCATCATCGATCAGCTTTTTCACCTCGTCGTATTTTCCAGCCTGCGTCGCGTCCATTATCTCCTCACACTCCTTGCCCCACGCGCCAGAAAACACCAACATTGTGAGCGTAAGAATTGTGATCATTACCAAAAACGCTTTTTTCATTTTATCTCCTTCTTCTATTTTTTTAGAGTATTAGTATGCTGCTGTGTCTTTATTATGTCAAATATTTTTTATAGTTATGGCGTTTGTTTAGTGTTTTGGTTTAAGTAGTTCTGTCGCGCCCACTCAGTTCAACAGCAACTAATTTAACCACCAAAGACTCCCGCGCGACTCCAAAACCGTCGTCTAGGAGTCCTGCGGTTACCCTGCCCCCACGCCTCCTTGATTCCTCGACCCCTTGCCTATATTTATATTATGAACGCGTTTTTATTGTTAAAATGCTGCTTATGCGTCTTGACATAGCGCAGGATAAACATGAAAGTAAGGAAAAACACCATCTGATCGATCGCGAAATCACCGAGCATATCAGCGTCTGGTATGATTTCTGGTACGAGTTTAGCTCTATCGACAAAACCAAGCGTCACGAGGATATCCGCCATGATAAAGCTGTTGTACCAGAGCAGTACGGTTCTGGCCAGCTCCTGCCTTTTGTAGACCCCGAAGGTGAGGTAAATGAAGAGCGTTGCCTGCACCACCACCATTATGCCGGAGTAGGGCTGGGGCAATATGTACCCGAACAGGAGGTAATTTTTTGGGCCGATGATCGTGGCGTACGCCATAAATCCGTACAGCACCGAGATTACCACCAGCGCGATCGGTACCTGTTTTTTGTTTTCGTCCATTTCATCCATTTCGTCCATTATTTAGCCTCACCGTTCAGAAATGATATAAAGCCCTCAAATCGTGATTTATCGTTAAAGTATACCGCTTCGTTGTTGTTGATGTAGAATGCGAAGTCATCGTTAATATTACGTTTTATTAACCAGTCAAGCTCGGCCTCAAGTATCTTGTTCACCGCCTTCTTGTCGCGCGCAAACTTCTTCAGCTTCTTCGGGTCGATCCCCGCGCTGATCACAGCATCCTCCCAATATGACGACCGGTAGTCCAGCGATTTTGCTTTGAGGTATTTTGTGAGTTTGTCCGGGAAGTGACGCGCTATCAGCAGACGGCGGATATTTTCCTCAAGCTCGGGCTGACCTGCCGGCGCGGTAAACCCGCCCTTCTCATTCTTAAATATTTCGTAGTGGAATGTAATATTTTTATTCTCGATACCTTTCACCCGGTCAAGCACTTGCGGCAGGAGGGTGTTCCCTTTTTCAGAGAAGCTCGAAATGAGCAGGTCAAGCTTGCCCGGCTTTGGCGGCAGCTCCACGGCGAACGTACTTCTGACAGAATCAAACCGGAGCAGGTACGCGTCAGCGACCTTGTACGCTACCCTCTCGATACTGTCAAAGCGCGGGTCAGCGCCAATATTCTCAGCGAAAATATACGCCGGTAAAAATTTGATCTTGTACTTATCGATCATCTCCTTGCCCCTTTTCGACTTATAATCGATAAGTTCCACATCGATCTCAGGGAAGAGTTCTTTCGTCTTCGTGAGTATCATATTCATGTTGGAGTACTTAGAATCGACCGTGATTACATAATGTTTTAGACCGGCCGGATTTCTGTTTTTACTCTTCGCCGGTGTCGTGGTTGTGCTGTCATGACCGGGGGATTGATGATCCGCGTCGCCGGGGATCTTCTCGTTCTTATCGCCGCACCCCTCATCGTCACTGCTTTGACCATCTGAGTCGTTGATATATTCCGGCACATTGTCGCACACTTCATCAGAGATGAAAAGACACACCTCTTTCAGCACCGACAAGCTTGATATCTTATCTGTAAACTCCCTGTCATTAATATACAGCGTCGGGGAGACTTTCACCCGCTTCGCGTAACGGAGTTTTACACCCTCCTTCAGTAGCTTGTCGCCCTCGCCCTGAAAGACGCAGTTCTTGATGAGCGTGTCATCTATACCGACCTTAGCCTCCATATCGATAGCCGATATCTTGACATCTTTATCATTAAACAGCTTGAGAAAATCGACGACCTTATCCGGGAAATGCTTCTTGATGCAAGTCTGCCGCAGATCCTCAAGCAGACCGTTACTCCCGAACATCGACATGAGGTTCCCCTGATCGTCTAGCTTGTTTACGTGGTGGAGTTCGAGCTTGACCTTCAGCGGGAGGAGGTCAGTCACCTTGAATATCGCGTCCTCAGCAAGGACAGCGAACTTACATAAACTCGATACGAAGAGGTCGATCTTTACCGGCTCACCCTTCTTCCACGCTTCTTGCTTCTTCGGTGTGGTCGCTATCGGCGGTGTTTTTTCAACTTTCGCTACCGGCTGCTCTTCCGCGGTATTGACCGGAGCTTTGACCTGCTCGGTTTTATCTTTGCATGACGCGAAAAACATTGCCATGATGACTAACGTAAGTAATAAATATTTCTTCAATTCTAAACTCCTTTTATCTATTCATTATTGGGATCTAAAACCCCTCGCCTTTCAGACTCCAAACACCCCACCCCGTCATCCCCGAGCGTTTCTATCGGGGATCCATGCTCCAAACATCCCATTAAACTTAAAGCAAAGTTTATTCGCTTTGCTCAGAGTTTTAGTCCTGGGTTCCCGATACAAGCACTCGGGAATGACGTTGTGGCAACCTCGGGATGACAGGGTCACCTCGGGGATGACAGGGTCACCTACCCCATCAACATCGCCTGTTTTTTTGACGACTCCTCAAGAACCTTTTTGTGCAGGCTCTCCCCGCGCGAATCCATAGTGACGACAAGCGGTAGATCCTTAACGCGGATCACCCACATCGCCTCGGGCGTTCCGAACTCCTTGAGGTAGTGGACGTCGATCACTTCCTCTATGCTCTTGGCGAGGAGCGCCGCCGCGCCGCCGGTCGCCTGCAGGTATACCGCGCCGCACTCCTTTAGACCGCTTAGCGTCGCGTCACCCATACCACCCTTCCCGATCACGCCTTTTAGCCCGTACCGCTTTATGATTTCAGCCTGATACGGCTCCTCCCTGATGCTCGTCGTCGGACCGCACGCCGTGATGGTGTACTTTCCGTCCGCCTGCATGACTATCGGACCGCAATGGTAGATGAAGGAGCCCTTCATCATCGCCGCCGCCTTCTCGTCAAACCGCGTAAAAAGCCGCCGGTGAATTTCGTCCCGCCCGGTAACGATCACCCCCGAGAGGGCGACCCTGTCACCGGTCTTCAGTTTTCTTATTGTGTCAGTGTCTGTCGGTATGTTTATTTTTATCATAATATTGTACCATCGTTTGAAACGTTTATCGTTATTCTCCCTCTTCTTAACGCCCAGCAGTTGTACGCGATAGAGACGAAAAACGACGCCGGTACTCTGTTTAGGGTTCCGATTTTTACACTGAGCAGTGTGGACGCGCCACCGATACCCATCGGTCCTATACCGAGTTTGTTCGCTTTTGTGAGAAGCTCCTCCTCCACCGGTCGCAACGCCTCTACCGGGTTAAGGTCGTTAATATTTCGTAAAAGCTGCTTTTTCGCGATATAGTATGAGCTTGCCCGATCGCCGCCAATCCCGACACCGAGCAGACCAGGCGCGCACCCTTTTCCCTGCGCTTTGACTACCGCGTCGATGACGCATTTTTTGACGCCCTCTAAATCGCGCGCGGCGTCAAGCCCGCTGTCAGGCAGTGAGTATTGCGTGGAGACATTCTCGCTGCCACCGCCTTTCAGGAGGAGTCGTATCTCTATTTCGGAGCCATCTGTCTCAACGAAATGTATGTCAGGACTCCCGGGACCGATGCCACTGCCGCTGTTCTTCCCGGTGAGCGGGTCTACCGAGTTGGGGCGGAGGTAGCCTAGCTGTGTGGCCTTTTTTGTCGCGGTTGTCAGCTCTGCGCGGAGGTAGCTTTGCGGCACTTCGACCGGGTGCGCGACAAAGAATATCACGCTGCCGGTATCCTGGCAGATCGGTATCGAGCGTTCACGCGCGAGTTTGATGTTCTCGAGGATATCACCGAGGAGAGCTTTCGCGTTTGAGCCTTCTTCTTCAGCGGCGTAGGCGTTTTTCAGCGCGGCGGTGACATCGTCAGGTAGTTTGGTTGAGACGTTTTTAATCAGTTCTGTCAGAGTTTCTGTCATATTTAGTTCATCCCGTATTTTTCGAGCCGGTACCTGAGAGACCTGAAAGAGATCTTCAGAAGTTTCGCGGCGTTAGTTTTATTGTTGTTTGAGAGCTCTAATGCCTGCTCAATGATTTTTTTCTCGATATTCCCGACAAACGCCTCTAGGTCAAGCCCGTCCGCCTGAAGGTTCAGGTCGCCGATAAAGCAGTCATCAGAGTCGGGGTTTTTAAAACAGAGCTCAGGGAGTGAGTCCATTGTGATAATATCTGACGGCTCCAGGGCGATAGCTCTTTCGATGATGTTCTCTAGCTCACGGACATTCCCGGGGAAATCGTACCGCGCGAGGTGATGTTGAACATCGTCAGCAACTCCCACTATATTCTTCTCAAATTCCTTGCTGTATTTTTCAATAAAATGCAGGATGAGTAGCGGTATATCGTCCTTGCGCACCCTTAACGGCGGCATGTCGATTCTGATGACATTGAGTCGGTAGTAGAGGTCTTCGCGGAACTTATTTTCCTTTACATCCTCATCGAGCTTTCGGTTTGACGCCGCGATTATTCTGACATTTACCTTAGTGTCCTTAGTGTCGCCAAGGCGTTTGAACTCCTTCTCCTGTATCGCCCGCAACAGTTTTACCTGGATATTAAGCGGCAACTCCCCAATCTCATCTAAGAATATCGTACCACCATCGGCAGTCTCAAAGAGACCTTCTTTGTTATTTATCGCCCCGGTAAAAGCGCCCTTTTTGTGCCCGAACAGTTCACTCTCTAAGAGGTTCTCCGGGATAGCGCCGCAGTTTATCGTCACAAACGGTTTGTCAGAGCGGTTGCTGTTGAAGTGAAGCGCGCGCGCGACGACTTCCTTCCCCGTACCGGATTCACCAAGTATCAGGATGTTGGTCGCCACCTGCGACACCTGCCGGATCAGGTTTGATATCTTGACCATCTCCTTGCTGTTACCGATAAAGTTTTCGAATTTATGCAGTTTTTTTAGCTCGGTCTTTAGGAGTATGTTCTCTTTTTCGAGGTCTCTCTTTTCGAGGGCGTTTCTTACGACGATCCTGATCTCATCTATCTTGAACGGTTTTGGTATGTAGTCATACGCCCCGACCTTCATCGCCTCTATCGCCGAGTCAACAGAGGAGTAGGCTGTAATCATGATAACAATCGTATTTGGTGAAGAGGTCGCGGCGGCCTTGAGGACGTCTAGCCCGCTCTTTTTAGGCATTTTTACATCGGTGATGACGAGGTGATAGCTGTTCCGCCCGATCATGTTGATCGCTTCTTCGCCATCTTTGGCGGTATCGACATCATACCCTTCTTTTGTGAGCATGATAGTCAGGAACTCGCGCATACTCAGTTCGTCATCGGCTACTAGTATCTTATGTTTACTCATAAACACTCCAGCGGTTTTTATTGTCGCGTTTCGTTTAATCAGATAAACGTCTGATTCGTTGTGCCTTCTTAATCAGACCTACCAATTAACTTAACTTATCGTGACTATTTTTTCAACTAAATATTTCACGGAGTGGATAAAAAAAGGCGCTTAATAAATAAGCGCCTTTTTGATGTTAATGTTTGATATCAGATTAGTCAGCGATCGCGAATGTAGGTCCTGTAGTTGTTATGTACAGTGTGCCCTCATCATCGATAACAGCCTCAGAAACAACCTGTGCTTTGGTGGACATCTGCCATATAGGCTTTAACTGAAGATTTAAAGCATAGAACTGGCTGGCGTTTCAGCCGAAGTAAACGTGCCCTTTTTTGCTGATGATCGGTGATGATACGACTTTATCCCCCGCGTCAAATGAGCCTTTTATTTTACCGTTGCTCAACCATATAGAATAAAGTTTGTTGTCGTCACAACCGACAAAGATAACACCTTTTTCGTCACTTACAGCAGGTGATGATTCAATAGCCGCGCCAAGGCTGGCGCCCCATTGTTTTTCGCCCCTTTTGCTGACCATGTACAGAGTGCCATCATAAGAACCGATGATGATATCTCCGTTTTTTGTTACCGCCGGCGAAGAGACGATAATATCGTCAGTTGTAAAGAACCAGTTAAGCTTACCGGTTTGACCGTCAAGTGAATATAGGTTTCCGTCATTCGAACCGACATAAACCGTGCCGTCATGACCTAATGCCGGTGATGAGAATACTTTACCGTCCGCGAGGTATTTCCACTTCATCGTTCCGTCAGGGTTTAAAGCGTATACCCTAAAATCGTAAGAACCGAAGTAGATAGTGCCGTCAGCGCCTATGACCGGTGATGAGTTGACTACGTCATCTGTTTTAAAGTCCCATTTCAGTTCACCTGTCACGCTGTTAATCGCGTACATTCTTTTATCCGCGCTTCCTACATAAAGAGTTTTGCCATCCGCAGAGATAGCAGGAGCGCTGTAAACAACTCCTTTCGTCTTATAACGCCACAACTCTTCGCCATCTTTCGTCAGCGCGTAAATGTTGTGATCATAAGAACCTGTGTAAAGGATACCATTCCTGCCGACTACCATAGCGGTGAGAACTGAGTCCGTGTCACGTGTCCATTTGATCGCGTTCTTGACCGGTCCGGCAAAAGAACTGTTGGATGTCCGCTGGTTGTTGAAGCCCATAACCGGCCAACCGTCACCTGACATCTTCGCCCCTTTCGGTGCGCAGGCAAAAAGTGAAGATACTACAAATAAAGCTACGACTAGTTTTAAATACTTTGTCATCTCTACCCCCCATATCTGTAATTTGCATCTTAAACAATATTGTTTGATAAGTGTAAAAAATAAAGATATAACATCAAATCGTAATTGTCAACCTGTCAATCAAGATTACTCTAATCAATTATTCGCGCTGACCTTTAATAACCTTGACAACTCTGCCTGATCCGTCATCTGTAAACTCTGGATTGTCATCGGTGATTCCGGTGCGAAAAAAACAGTAATGTTTTTCGGATTTTTGACAAAAGCTCTGACCGCTACAAGGTCTGCCTTAATGTATTCATCACTCTCGGACGCTATCTCCTGATCGAGCTTCTCTATCGTCTTTCGCGTCACTTCTTCTACACTCACCTCTTCTTTTTGGGCGACGAGTTCTAACACCCTCCGCATAAAAGATTCGTTACCAAAAACGAGCCGCGCTTCTATTACTTCTGTCATCGGTAGCGCGAATATCGCCGTCGGTGTGAGGCTAGGCGGTGTGTTGGCGAGCTGTAAGTCAAGCGCGATCGTACCGACATCTTTAATGTGCCACTCAGCTTTGTTCAAG
>JAJRXV010000090.1 GCA_024276115.1 Deltaproteobacteria bacterium | reverse complement strand
TTGCTGAAGTTTTCGGCTATCTCTATGAGTCTTTCATTTTTTATTTTTAGTTTTTTCATGTTTTTTTATTACAGCTTTTTTTGTTGCGTTACGCTACCGCTAACGGCAACCTACCTGCTTTTTATTCGCTTCGCTCAATACTTTTAATCATGGGTTCCCGATTCGATTACTACCTCGGGAATGACACGCAATACCTCGGGAATGACAGGGCGTAACCGGATACATAGCGGTTGGCGACCACGCAGGGTCGCTCCTACGGTAAATCTATCGGCAACCTGCGGTTAAATCTCTATCCCGAGAAACTCAAAGAGCCTCTCTTTATCCGCGTTTAAGACCTGCTCTTCTTTTATTCCAGCACTATTCACTAGTTTTATCGCCTCATCGCAGTTGCCGATATCAAAGGAGATATGCGCGTCACTCCCGATGATGATGTTCGAGCCTGAATCAGCTACCAGCTCAGCTATCCGCCTGCAATTACTATCGCTACCGTGGCGCGTGGCGACAAACGACGAGTTGTTAATCTCAAGCGCGACACTGTTTTCCTTCGCCGCGGCGACGACCGCCTCATAATCCACCGGATATTTCGGGTTCCCGGGGTGCGTGATAATCTTGACGTACGGGTTCCCCATAACGCTTATCATCGCTCTGGTGTTGGTCTCGATGTCACTTGACCGGTACTCTTCGATCGAGTGAAAACCGGCCATCGTGTAGTCGAGCCGCTCAAGGCAGTGCTCGGGGATATCGATGCCGCCGGTGTCGTTGATGATGTTCGCCTCCGCGCCGCGCAGGATCAAAACGCCATCAATATAGCGCGGTACAAAGCGGAGCGTTCTGAAGTAGTGGAAGGACGGCGCGCCAGCGACGCATGGTCCATGATCCGAAACGCCGAAAATACCGAGTCCAGCCTTTTCGCCTGAGCGGCGATCTCCTGGATTGTGCTGAAAGCGTGACCAGACGCGACTGTATGGACATGCAGGTCGGCGATCAGTTTCATCTATTGCCCTTTCTTCTGACCATGAGGTTGACCGTGGTTGTTTTCAACGCTACCTTCGGTCTGCTCAACGCCTTCGGTCTTACCTACAATAACTATCGTGTAACTATCGAGCGTGATGTACTTTTTGGCGATCCGCGCTACATCTTCGGCGGTCACTTTTGAGACCAGCTCAGTAAATTTGTCAGACATATCATACCCGAGACCATAAATCTCATTAAAACCGATATCGGCTACCTGCGAAGAGTTTTTCTGCAGACTGATCGCGTTATTACCGATCAGATAATTTTTCGCCATATCGAGTTCGTCATCAGGCACTTTTTCGTTCAGTATCTTCTCAAGCTCAGTCAGCAACCCTTTTATCGCCTGCTCTCTCTTCGACGGGCTTGTAGCGATATAAAGTATGAACGATCCAGGGTCATATCCCTCCTGCGAGAATGATGTGACAGAATACGCGAGGCTCTGCTTGTCGCGAAGCTCGTAGAAGAGCCGCCCGCCCTGACGTGAGAGCACTGTGCTCAACACCTCTAGCGGAATCCTGTCATCGTCACGCACTGTCACACCGAGGAAACCCAACACGATGTGTACCTGCGCTTTATCTTTTTCGATCGTTTTTTTGTTGATACCTGTATGCTTCTCCTCCTGCGGTACTTCTGGAGCCTTGAACCGCCCCGCTTCCATGCCGCCAAAGTGCTTCTTGAGCTGCTCGACTATCTCATCGGAATCGACATCACCGGCGATAGCGATAACGAGGTTTTCCGGCGCGACGACACTGTGATAATAATCGCGCATACTCTCTCGTGTCAACGCCTCGACCGTTTTTTTGGTGCCGAGCATATTATATTTATACGGGCTGTTTTTGTATAGTGTAGACTTAAAGAGGTTGAATGCGAGGCTCGTCATCTCATCTTCCTGCCGCTTTATCGCCGCGGTGACATCCTTCTTCCGCTTCTCTATCTCAGCGTTGTCAAAGCTCGGGTTCAACGTCACATCCGCGACAATAGCAAGTGCTTCGTCAGTGTATTTACTCAAGAAATCACCAGCGACACCGATGGAGTTTTTCCCGGAGTAGCCATCGAGACCTCCAGCCATAGACTCAATATAATCAGCTGTCTCCTGCGCGTTTCGCTTCGTGGTGCCTTTTGTGAGCATTCCGGCGATAAAGTTGTTTATACCGTTATTCGACTCATCCTCATAGCGAACACCACCGAGGAATATCGTCCTAATCGCGAAAGTCGGGTTCGCGTGATTCTCTTTTATCAATATTCTTATGCCGTTGTCGAGCGTTACCTTTTTTACCGCGGGCTTTTCAGCGCTGTTCGCCCCGGTGTCGTACTGCTCTTTAGCCGCCGCCGCACCCGCTTCAGCAAGCTTCATAATACCTTCTAGCGTTGGTGTCAGCTCTGTTTTTTCAGACATCAGCATAGCTACAGTCAGGTTTTTATTGTTGATATATTTGTTGGCGACACGTTTGATATCTTCTGCCGTCACCGAGCGAATCCCTTGCAGGTACTTCTCTTCGTAGCGATAATCATCGAGCGAAGTGGCGAAGTAACCGAGTTTGCGCGCCTGCCCCTGTACAGTCTCTTTCTCGTAGATGAAGTCGCTCTCGAGATTCAGTTTCGCTTTGTTGATCTCATCCTTCGATACCAGTTCATACTTGAGTCGTTCAAGTTCTCTTACTGTCTCGGTCAGAGTCTGGTCGATGTTCTTCTCATTCAGTGTAGAGCCGAGCATCAATATCCCGGGGCCCTTTGGGGTGAACGCGTAAGAATATATGTAATGCACGAGCGACTTGTCGGACTTTATGCTGGAGTAGAGCCGTGAGCTTTCCCCCTGTCCGAGTAGAAGCGCCATGACATCGAGCGCGAAGTTGTCTTCATGTTTCACAGAAGGGATATGATAGCCGAGGTTCATGTGGGTCTCAGAAATATCGTCCTTGATGAGCGTAAAGCGTGTCTCTGTCTGCTCTGGCTCCGCAATAGTGTCGCGTACGATCGCCTCGCCCGCCGGAAAGTCTTTAAAGAGCTTCTCGATCTCAGCCTTCGCGGTGTTAGTGTCAAAGTCGCCAACGATGACAAGCGTCATGTTGTTTGGTCGGTACCACTTGTTGAAATACTCGAGTATCTTAGCGCGTGTAAGCGCCCGCACTGTTTCTGGCGTGCCGATCACCGGTCTGCGATATGGGTGGACTTTATATACAGTCTCAAAAAACTTGTTGTTGAGTTTTCTGCCCGGCATATCGAGACTGCGGTTTATCTCCTCGACGATAACTTCCTGCTCCTTCTTCAGCTCTTCTGGATCGAACGATGAGTTTTGGATGGCGTCTGCCATGATATCAAGACCTGTATCGAAAAACTCGCTCGCCATCGTGATGTGGTAGACTGTCTGCCCGAGCGAGGTGAACGCGTTTATGTCGCCGCCTGCCGCCTCTACCGCTCCGGCTATCTCACCGACGCCGCGTTTTTTTGTACCCTTAAAGAGCATGTGTTCATACACATGCGAGATCCCCGCTATATCATCAGTCTCATCGACGCTTCCGACCCTCACCCACATGTGGAACGCGACTACCTGAGCTGTGTGGTTCTCTTTTAAGATAACGGTAAGGCCGTTATCGAGTTCGTACTTCATTATGTTGTTTCCCCCTTTTTCAGCATGAGCTATGCCATTGTTCATCAGCATTGCCAGAACAAAAATAATCGAATATACAATTTTTAGCTTTTTCATAGTCTGATTTAACCGAAGTGTTCGGTATGACCTCCTTGTACAAGAAATAAAAAAGGCTGTCTACGCAGCCTCACACCGTTATAAAGAATATGCGCGTTCTTGTCAAGGATTATGGCTTTTCTTATGTAAAGCTTATGTAAAAGTATAGCGTAAAAAACGCGGATTGCAAGTAAGTGTAAGCTGAGTGGCATGTTGCCCAATACAATTCAGGGGAGATTCCCCCGACACTCCCGAGCATCGCGATGCTGGTCGTACCCACTTTTTGCGGGTACTTACAGCGGAGGATTTTTCGAAAACAGGGAGAATTCTCTATTTGGCAACAGTCCCAAAATCAACGACTTACACCCCCCACCGCAAGCGGTTCCCCCGGTGCGTCGCGACGCCTTAAGAGGGGGGTGAGCGTAACTACACTCTCTTTATTGAAAAAAATGGGGAAAGTCGAGACTCTTTTACAGTTGACATATCAGAGGAAAGAATATAGTATTCTCTAAAATCAGTAGGGATTTAGACGCGATTATTTGAGTCCTATCGACACCCAGATATCTACGGAGTAACCAACCATTATTAATAAAATCAATACAAAAAAAGCAGTCCTTCTGCTGTTCATATTTTTTATCGCGATCAAGGGGATAATGTGGTCTGTCGCAACACCGATCTGGCACGCGCCAGACGAGATGGAGCACTTTATTTACGCTGACCTGCTGGCGGAGAGCGGGCAGCTCCCTGAGGATAAAGAGTATGAGCTCGACTTTAATATCAGCAAATCCGCTGGCGTCTCCAAGCTATATTCGTATGCTTGGGAGACTCCGCCTAGACGCTTTATATATGATGGCAGGTACGCTCCCTTTGAGCGGAAGCTAGACGATCCAATAAAGGATATCAAGGAGTTAGAGGATATATTCGTCGGTATTCCGGCTATCGATATCTTAGCGCTGTCTGAACCTGCCGGCGCTAAGATAATAGAGCGGCAGAATAAGGTCATCTCAGTAGACCTTGCCGGTTACCTGAAGGATAAAAAGAGCGGTGGTAGGGGTGACTTTCTCCTTTACGCGCTAAAATCGATCGAGCTTGCCCCAGGGATTGTGCAATTAAAAAAAAGCGCCGGTCTGTTTTTCAAAAACGGTATGCTCGAAAAAATCGTCGATCCGTATGGCGATGAGCCTGATATACTTATAGAAAACGGCGTCGCCTACTTCACGAAGACCTCAGAAGAGAAGGTAGAACTCAAGGAGATAGTGGCAGGGCGGGAGAAAAAACGCCACTCGCCACGGGCGTACGCCTCCCCGCCGTTGTACTACTCACTTACCGCGCTCATCCTCAAGGTCGTTGACCTGTCTGATGGCGGTATTTTGAGTGGGGTGTTTTTCTCAAGGATGTTTTGTGTCTTCTTGAGCGTACTCGCCGCTTTTTATGTATACAAGACATTCAAAGTGATCTGGCCCGGGCAGGAGGAGTTCGCGCTCTCTGGAATGCTGCTGTACTCCTTCTGGCCGCTTAACTCATTCGAGTTCGGAGTTATGAGCCCGGAGAACATCATGAACTTGTTCTGCGCTATCAGCTTCTATTACATCGCGCGGATAATATTCACTGAAGAGCCGACTGACAGAGACTGGATATTTTTTTCGGTCATGGCGGCGCTGGCGGCATTCTCAAAGGTCGCGGGTGTTTTGATGGTAGCGGTGTGGTGGCCCGGACTCTTGTTATATACTCTTATCCGGTACAAGCGCGTAAAGCTGATACACTTTTTGCCGCCGACGCTGATGTTTGTCGGCCCGTACCTTCTCTGGTTCAGGGCGCACGGATTCGGAAAGATATACGGTACAGGTCTTAACCTCTCATTTTGGAAGTACCTGAAACTGCATGGCGCTGACTTTTACCTCTCTTACGCCGGTATATTCGGAGTTGTGAAAAACGTCATGCCACAACCCGCGTACCTCTTCATCGCGTTTTCGGTTATCGTGTTGATGCTGATACTGCTCTATGGTCTTCTCAAAGGGTTTGAGGATGACGATAAACTCCGGTTCGGGTATATATTCGCCTGCACTATGTTCTCTTTCGCTTTCTTTTTTGTGATAGAGTTCCTCAAGCTGGCTGATGTCGGGGCGATTTTGCACACAAGGCATTTTCTCCTGCTCGCGTCGCCTTTTGTCGTAATGTTGTGGGCTTCTTTCAGCAGGCAGAGAGATGATTTTATCAAAAGTTTCGGTGAGGCGTTGGGGTATGTTTTTCTGATCGCGCTGATCTTCATAAATGGTTACGCGCTCTTTGATTACGCGGCGCAAAACTTTATACTATAGGTTAGGTGAGAGTTGACTGATTTAATCAAAAAAATATTGTTCTTCCTTATTATGCCTCTTTGCGCGGCGTTGCTCTTTATAGGTAGTGATTTTGACAGTATGCACCCTGACAATCGCATGGTAAAATATAAGAGCGGCATAACCGCTGAGATAAATAAAGGCGGCGATGGCATCAGACAGTCGTTTGTTTGCAAGCCTGACAAAATATCAGGGCTGGAGGTAACAGTCGATACATTCGCGAGGCAGAACAACAAAGGTGAGCTGATAATTGAGCTGATAGAGGAGATCACCGATAGAAGTCTGCGGACGGTGAGGCTGGATGTAAGACAGCTGAAAAACGGTAGCGCCAACAGAATCCACTTCCTCGAAATCACCGGAGTAAAGGATAAAAACCTCGCTATCATAATCAAATCTACATCACCCGCGGGGAAAGGAGTCGCACTCTACACCAACGTAGGCGACTCAAAGACTGGCAAGCTCCTCGTAAATGGTAATAAACAGATTGCTGAATCGATCAAGTTCGACCTGAGGCGGAACATATCTGCTCTCACGTTTTTAGATAGAGTGACCCAGTTTAAGCCGGACTTCATCAAGGGTCGCCTTTTTTACATAATCACCGGCCTCTTTGTTTTCGGTGTGGTGTTCATCATGATTTACCTGATCTCAGAGTCAGGCATCGCGCTGGTATTAAACGACCTCTACAAAATGACGGTGTTCAGTTTTTCGCACTCCACCAAGGCTGTCAAAGTCACACTGACCGTTTTGCTTTTTCTGTTCCTGCTAAGCTTGGTCGATATCGCCGTTATCCATTATACAGGTGGTAGCGACTTAGGTCTGTCATTCACACAGATAAGCTCGCGGAACATAAGCCGACCAGCCTTCCTGAGCCTGTTTTCTTTTATCTCCATAGCTGTTCTGCTGAGCAGAGAATACTCAAGGCATGAGCATTAAACATCTTCCCGAAATTGCCACAACGTCATTCCCGAGTGCGTGAGGCTAGCCTTTCTATCGCGGAACCAGACCTCAAAACATCACATTAAACTTAAAGCAAAGTTTATTCGCTCCGCTCAGAGTTTTTGTCCTAGGTTCCCGATAAAGACCTTCGGGAATGACGCTGTGGTGGCGCTAAGGAAGGGTGCGGGAAATCTCTGTTTTTCAGGCAAAGCCGCCTGCCGATTACCACCTTCAAAGAAGGTGGTTTTTTTTAAGGATAAATAAAAAAGCTGTTTAGCAATTGACAATTGACAAAAAACACGATAACTTAATTAAGTAGCGTTATGGTGCTTGATAGCGTTGAAATATATCATAAATAAACTCGAGGTGCTTAATAATTGAAAATACGAAAAGCTATTTTTCCGGCGGCGGGGCTAGGGACACGTTTTTTACCCGCGACAAAGGCATCACCTAAAGAGATGTTGCCATTGGTGGATAAGCCAATGATACAGTATGTTGTCGAAGAAGCGGTCGCCTCTGGTATTGAGGAGATCATCATCATCACCGGTCGCGGAAAGAGCGCGATCGAGGATCATTTTGACGTCTCATTCGAGCTTGAGCACGTACTGCGCGAGCGCGGCAATAAAGCGATGTTGAAGCAGATCCAAAAGATATCGAATATGGTAAGGTTCACGTACATCAGACAGAAGCAGGCGCTCGGGCTCGGACACGCGATACTATGCGCGAAAAATATGATAGGTGATGAGCCGTTCGCTGTTTTTCTCGGTGATGATATCGTCGACGCGAAGATACCGGTCATGAAGCAAATGATACATGAGTACAAAAAACATAAGTGCAGTATTATAGCGATCGAGGAAGTACCTGAGAGCGATGTCTCTAGCTATGGCGTGATAAAACATAACGGGCTTGAAGGTTCTACGTGTCAGATAGTCGATATGGTGGAGAAGCCGTCTCTGGAGAAAGCGCCGTCAAATCTCGCGATAATCGGCAGGTATATATTGACGCCGGAGATATTCGAGATGCTCGAAAAGACAAAACCCGGCAAAGGTCATGAGATACAGCTGACTGACGCGCTGAAAGCGTTATTGAATGAGCAGGATATATACGGATATCTCTTTGATGGCATCCGTTATGACGCCGGGAGCAAGCTGGGGTACTTGAAAGCGAATATTATGTTCGCGCTCAAAGATCCGCACCTCGGGGAAGACTTGAAGGAATTTATAAAAAGTATATAACTTTTATTTAATAACCTAGTACTATATATATATAACATAATATATGCAGGGGAAAAAGTATGACGATTATTCCTAAAAGCCCATTAGAACGGCTGGTATTTTTTCAAGAGGAAGTTGACAAACTTTTTCACTTGCTTTTTGATGAAGGTTCGATAACATCAGATTTAGAGAGTGAAAATTATCCTCCTGTCGATGTTTACGAAAAAGGCGCCTCGATTATTTTTGAATTTGAAGTGCCTGACGTCAACAAAGATAATTTAGAGCTGTTGATCTCAAACGATCTTATAGTTGTAGAAGGGTCAAAAACAGAAAGTACACGGGAAGGGATCAAAAACTATATTTGCATGGAACGCTCATACGGGAAGTTCCAACGGGTGCTGAAAATACCTTCGATAGTCGATCCTGATAACGCGAAAGCTGAATACAAAGATGGGATACTCTTTGTCACCTTTCCGAGGATCACTGAACGAAGAAACAAAAGCAAAAAGATTAACATTAAATAAATAGCTACTGAAAAAACAAGGAGCGAAAGCATCTTATGGCAAACAACATTATTGATAATATAGAAGATGATGAGCTCGAGGGGAGCGAAGAACTTGAAATCCCCGAGATATTACCGCTACTACCGATAAGGGACATCGTTATATTCCCTTATATGATTATGCCGCTTTTTGTTGGGCGGGAGGGGTCGGTCATCGCTGTTGACGAGTCGCTGGCGAAGGACAGGCTTATTTTTCTCACCGCGCAGAAGGATGTCGCGGTTGATGCACCCGGCTCGAAAGATTTGTTTTCTGTCGGGACGATCGGGATGATCATGCGGATGCTCAAACTGCCTGACGGAAGGATAAAGATACTGGTTCAGGGGCTTGCGAAGGGCGCGATAAAGAAGTATGTTCAGGAAAAACCGTCTTTCATGGTTAAGATCGAAAAAATCCAGGAGAATCCGCTCGCGGAGGTATCGCTTGAAGTCGAGGCGATAATGCGAAACGTCAAGGAACAGCTCGAAAGGATCAGCTCGCTCGGGAAGATAATATCACCTGAGATCATGATGATACTTGACAGTATCACTGAGCCCGGCAGGCTGGCTGACCTTGTCGCCTCCAACCTCGGGCTTAAAGTGGACGCGTCTCAAAAGATATTAGAGGAAAGAAATCCGGTAAAACGGCTGAAGCAGGTGGGAGAATATCTCTCGAAGGAACTCGAAGTACTCACAATGCAAGTGAAGATACAGTCGCAGGCAAAAGAGGAGATGAACAAAACTCAACGTGAGTATTACCTCAGAGAGCAGTTGCGGGCGATCAAAAACGAGCTGGGCGATACCGATGACCACGCTGAGGAGATAGAAGACCTTCGGGCAAGCATAATGGAGCAGAAGATGCCCGAGGAGATAGAGGCGGAAGCGCTGAAGCAGTTGAAGCGGTTTGAAAGTATGCACCCGGAATCGTCTGAATCATCTATGTTGCGTACTTATATAGATTGGCTGGTAGAAGTACCGTGGAGCGTGTCTACAAAAGATAAACTTAATATCAAGAAAGCGAAACTGATATTAAACGAAGATCATTACGATCTGGAGAAGATAAAAGAGCGGATACTTGAGTATCTCGCGGTCAGAAAACTTAACAAAGATATGAAGGGGCCGATCCTTTGCTTTGCCGGACCTCCAGGGGTAGGGAAAACATCGCTCGGCAAGTCTATCGCACGCGCGCTCGGTCGAAAATTCATACGGGTTTCGCTCGGTGGTATGCGCGACGAGGCTGAGATCAGAGGGCACAGGCGGACTTATGTCGGCGCTCTACCGGGTAGAATAATTCAGGGGCTGAAGAACGCGGGTTCGAACAACCCGGTCTTCATGCTTGACGAGATAGACAAACTCGGTTCAGACTTCAGGGGCGATCCGTCATCGGCGCTGCTTGAGGTGCTTGACCCTGAGCAGAACAACATGTTCAGCGACCACTATTTGAACCTGCCGTTTGATCTGTCAAATGTCATGTTCATCACCACCGCGAACGCGACTCACACTATTCCGCCGCCACTGCGCGACAGGATGGAAGTGCTTTCTCTGTCAGGTTATACCCCAGAGGAGAAGGTGAAGATCGCGCGGATGTACCTGCTACCGAAACAGCTAAAAGAGAATGGTATAAGTGAAAAGAACATGCAGATATCCGATAAAGCGCTGTTGAAAGTGATCTCGCAGTATACTCTTGAGGCGGGACTCCGAAACCTAGAGCGTACGATTGCGTCGATATGCAGAAAGGTCGCCCGCGGTATAGCTGAGGGGAACAAAAAACGTCGTGTTATCAGTGAGTCCAGCATACACAAGTTTCTCGGAGCGCCAAAGATCCTGCCCGAAGATGAGCAGGAGGAGAACGAGGTTGGCGTCGCGACCGGGCTCGCGTGGACTGAGAGCGGCGGCGATATTTTGCACATAGAAGCGAGTATCATGGAGGGGAAAGGCTCCCTCCAACTCACCGGGCAACTCGGTGACGTGATGAAGGAATCCGCGCAGGCGGCGCTTAGCTTCACCCGATCTTACCTTAGCGGCAAGATCGAAAAGGGATACTTCGCAAAACATGATATACATGTCCACGTACCCGCGGGAGCTATCCCAAAGGATGGACCATCAGCCGGTATCTCTATCGCTACCGCGATAATATCGGCTATCACAAAAAAACCGATCATCAAAGATGTAGCGATGACCGGTGAAATAACGTTGAGCGGAAGAGTGTTGCCGATCGGGGGGCTGAAAGAAAAATCGCTCGCGGCGCACAGGTCGAACATGAAAACTGTGATAATCCCGGAGAAGAACCAGAAGGATTTAGAGGATGTGCCGAAGCAGGTAAGAGCCAAGTTAAACTATGTATTTGTGAAGTCCGGCAAGGAAGTGCTGGATGTCGCGCTCCTTGACGAAAAAGAGAAAAAAAAGGCGAAAAGTAAAAAGCCTAAAGAAGGAAAACGAAAAGTTGAAGCTGTCAGGTAAAAAAATAAGAGATGATAGTGACAGGGTAAAGGTCAAGCACCTGTCCGCGTTGAGCGAGATAAGCATTCAAGTTAACTCTGTTCATACCGTTGAGGAAGTGCTTGAGATCATTGTCGATTCCGCGACTGAGGAGCTTAACGCGAAGAAGGGTTCGCTTATGCTCTACAAAACCGGCTCGCAAGAACTCGTCATAAGGAATTCTAAAGGGGTCAACAGAAAATCTCCTCTTAACGGTAGGTTTATGCTCGGTGAAGGTATCGCCGGATGGGTCGCCGAGAATAAACAAGCTCTAATGTTGGAAAACGCCGCCGATGATGAGCGCTTTGTCCGACGTAAGGATCATGACACTGACAACCCGATGATATGCGTACCGATCGTCAACAAAAAACAGCTCAAAGGTGTCATGTGCATCGAGCAGACAAATGATGGAGCTAAGTTTTCCCATAAGGACTTGGAATTTATGAAGATACTCGGAAACCAAGCAGCCACCGCTATCGACAACGCCCAGCTTTTTAACCACCTTCAGAAGAGCTATTTTGATACTATCTCCGCGCTCGCAAACGCTGTTGAAGCGAAAGATCCATATACCTTGGGGCACTCTGAAAGAGTCACGCAGTACGCGATAACGATCGCGGAGCAGCTCGGTCTTTCTGAAAAAGAGATCAAGACGATGCAGTACGCTTCGATTCTTCATGATGTCGGCAAGATCGGTGTCAGTGGTAATATCCTCAACAAAGTCGGACGCCTGAACTTCGAAGAGTACTGCGCCATCAAACAACATTCTGTAATCGGGGAGAACATAATCAAGCGCGTCGATTTTTTGCAGGAGACGAGACCGATCATCCGCGGGCATCAGGAGCGATACGACGGAAGCGGATACCCAGACGGCTTAGAAGGCGAAGAGATTCCGCTTTTGGCACGTGTTCTGGCGGTAGCGGATATTTTTGACGCCCTGATAACTGACAGACCGTACCGAAAAGCGTTTTACTACAAAGACGCGATAAAAATAATAAAAGACAACTCCGGCAAACATCTTGACCCTAAGATCGTTGAAGTATTCCTCGACATATTTAGTTGATTCCTTATATACCTTCTCCACTTTCTCTGTGAAAATAATTTGACATCCCGCAAGTAATGGTGTAAATTATCCTTCTAAATCATACACGATTCTAGTAAAGAATATTCGCAAAGGGGCTTTTTCTAATATGTGCCAAGAAGATCAAAGGAAAAACGTATATAATAATGTCGCGGACCTGATTGCTGACAAGGATAATCCTACTCCACTGGTAAAGATAAACACTCTCGCGTCGGACGAAAAATATGACCTCCTCCTCAAACTAGAGTGGTACAATCCGTTCGGCTCGATCAAGGACAGAACGGCTAAGTACCTACTCCAGGGGTTGAATGACCGGGGAGAGCTGGCCGGTAAGGAGATAGTCGAGCCTTCATCAGGGAACACCGGTATAGCGCTTGCCGCGCTCGGAAACCTCGAGGGTGTCAAGACAACAGTGACGATTCCTGACGCGGTGCCTGAAGAGAAGCAGACGATCTTGCGTATGCTTGGCGCGACGGTATACCCGACTCCTGATGACCTCTGCCCGATTAACCACCCGAAAGATGGCGCTATCGCGCTTGCGCATTCAATCGCTAAAAGCGGCTCAACCAAAGACAAATACGTCATGCCGAACCAGTATGAGAACGATGATAACGTGAGGGCGCACTTTGAGACGACCGGCCCTGAGATATATTCGCAAACCGATGGGAAGGTCAAATATTTTTTCGCGGGATACGGCACGTGCGGAACAATCACCGGTGTCGGGAAGTACCTCAAGGAGCGCGACCCGAGCATAAAGATCATAGCGGTCGAGCCACAGAAGGGGCATAAGTTGCCGGGGCTGAAGAACTTCAAGGAGTCGAGGCAACCCGAGATACTTGACTCAACTGTTATTGACGATGTCATAACAGTGCTCGACGATGACGCCTACCAAACCTCTATCGACCTGATGCGTAAGGAGAGCTTGCTCATTGGTCCGTCCACAGGCGCAATCGTTTGGGCGGCGATGGAGTACCTGAAAGGTAAAGACGGCGTCGCGGTCGCGATCTCACCAGACGGCGCGTTTAAGTACGTCTCCTTCTATTACGATTATGTTAAGGACGATGGACGACCGCAGGTTTAATGAGTGAAGAGTTATGAATTATTAGTTAAGAATTAAAAGGTGTTCGCACAAAATGTGCTGACACACACGTCATCCCCGAGTATCTTTATCGAGGAACCAGGCTCTAAACATCCTATTAAACTGAAATAAAGTTTATTCGCTCCGCTCACTGTTTTAGTCCTGGGTTCCGATTACTACTTCGGGAATGACAGTTAATGCTATTTCCTTTAAAACACTCATCATAAATGTAAAAATAAATTGTATCCCGTCACCCCCTGCATTCTTTACTTTTTTTAGCGTGAATTATTCTTAGTTTTGAGAATACGATAGTAATATCAGTGTATGCGAAAAGTAAGGAAGATAAAAAAACACTTGACAAGCAATCTGAAATTAAGTTATATAGTTTAAATGTAAAGCACAATACATGGATGACATTTACAATTGGGCGTAAATGTTTTTTTGGCTGACTGAATCGCCACACTCAAAATATACCTCGGTTAAGCCTTTGTAGCACCGCATGATACAAGAAACACACAATTAAAACGAGAATAGACTGTATAGAACTATGTTGTAAAGTGATAGTTGTCGCCGCAACATTCCATTATGGCGGTCGCTGATTTTATACTGTCGTAAAGGGTAGTACAACTAGGTAGGTCAACACATGATAGCCTACTAAACAGGTGTATAATGTAGTCTTTTTATTAACGTAGTATGAGTAATCAATATAGGAGGGGTTAAGTATCATGAGATTCGGAAAAATATTCAGGTGTGTATTAGTGGTTGCGGTAGTATTGTCAGCAAGTGTGTGTTTTGCTGGTGAGTGGGGATATGACGGACAGTCAGATGTAGCGTATTTACCAGCTGACTGGGGTCATATATCAGAAGCTTGTGACGGCGCTAGCCAGTCACCGATTGACATCGTGTCAGGTAACGCGGTAGAGGTTGATGGCACTAAGATTAATTTTGAGTACAAAGGTAAAACAGTTAACGCCTCAAACAATGGTCACGCAGTAACATCAGTTCCTAATTCACGATCAATCACAATACTAAATGACAATGGAGTCGAAGAGAAGTTCACACTTCTTCAGTTCCATTTCCACACATTGAGTGAGCATACAGTAGACGGTCAGCATTACGACATGGAAATGCACCTCGTACACGCGAATGACGCGTTCATCGCTGGCGATCCTAGCGGCAAGCTTGCTGTTTTAGGTGTATTCATCGAAGAAGGCGACAAGAACAAAGAGTTAGAAGATATCTTCAAGCACCTTCCACACGCTTCACACAGTGGCGCCGCTGAAGTAATCACAGCAGAAGTAACATCTAACTACAAGAAACTTCTCCCAGACAACAAGAGCGTATACTCTTACTCAGGTTCTTTGACAACACCTGGTTGCAACGAGATCGTATCATGGTTTGTATTTGATGAGGCTATTGAGATGTCAGCAGAGCAGATCGAAGATTATCGTCACCTTTACAGTGATGTCGCTAACGGTCTTTACAACACTAACAGACCTGTTCAGCCTCTTAACGGAAGAGTTGTTTCTCACGGCGAAGTTACAAAGTAAGTTTTAGGGGAGTGTTGCCAAATAGATAATATTTCATGTTTTCAAAAAAGCTGTCGCTGTAAGTACCTGTAAAAAGGGGGTGCGACCAGCATCTAGATGCTCGGGAGCGAAGGGGGAATTCCCCCTTAAATGGATTGGGCAACATGCCCTTTAGATCAGATTCAGAGATCAACATATTATGCCGGTTTTGCTATTGCAGTAGAACCGGCTTTTTTTGCCGTGATCTAAATAAAGGGACTGTTGCCAAATAGACAATCCCCTCTCTTTTCGAAAAAGTCGTCGCTGTAAGTACCCGTAAAAAGGGGGTTCGACCAACGGGAGTTTAGGGGGAATCCCCCCTAAATTGTATTGGGCAACATGCCCATAAAAAATGGTTGACAAATATTGTCGGTTCATGCTAATAAAGCCTTTAAAATAAACAATTTATTCAAGATGTTACACAAAAAAACGGAGGTGTGAGTTTATGAAAAGAGTTAGATTCGCAAGAAGAAGTATTTTATTGTCTGTCATCATGGTCATGATGGCGGCGGCTACAAGTTTCGCTGGTGGCGGCTGGGGGTATGACGGTCAGGACGGCCTTACATTGCCAGGTAGCTGGGGACACGTGTAAGAGTTTTGTGACGGTAAGAAGCAGTCACCGATCGACATCATTTCAGCGGACGCGAAAAAGGTAGATAGCACTAAGATAGAGTTCAGCTTCACCGGTTCAGGTGATGGCGCGAACAAAGTAGAGTATGTTAACAACGGTCACTCAGTGACAGCAACACCAAAGGCGGATCGCAGCATCGTGATCGCTGACGGTAACGGCGGCACAGAGAAGTATTCGCTTCTCCAGTTTCACTTTCACACATTGAGCGAGCACAAAGTGGACGGCAAGCATTATGACATGGAGATGCACCTTGTTCACGCTAATGACGCTTTTATAGCCAAAAAAGATGGCGGCAAGCTCGCTGTGCTTGGAGTATTTATCAAAGCTGGCGCTGAGAACGAAGTGCTGAAAGGCGTTTTCTCAAAACTTCCTCACGGTAATGATCACGCTACAAAAAACGCGGCGGAAGTGAACGCGGATTACAAGAGTCTGCTCCCTGCCGGCGACCTGAACGTCTACACATACCAAGGGTCTTTGACAACACCGGGCTGCAACGAGATCGTATCATGGTTCGTGTTTGACAAGCCTATCGAGATGTCACAAGAGCAGATCGACGCATACCGTCACCTTTATGTTGACGACAAGAGCGGGAAAGCGTACAACACCAACCGACCTGTTCAGTCATTAAACGGACGTACAGTTTCTTACGGACCGGTGAAGTAACCGCTTTAAAAATATGAGGTATGATTTATATGTATATGTACTAATCAAGACCGGTTCCGCAGAGATGTGGAGCCGGTCTTTTTTTGTTGAGCCCCCCTACCGGAGAAAATCAAGGAGCGAAGTCCGCTGAATCATAGCGCCATAATAAAGTACCGCTTCATACATGCTTTGTTGGTTCGACATATTTGTTATCGCCTCGGCCGTATCAGCGTCTTCAATATCAGAGAGCAGAGTTTTCCGCTCATCCTTGATCTTTTCGAGATTTTGTTTGCTGCTCAGGAGAGCCCGCTCACGCGCGCCGAAAATACCTTCATTCTTCAACATCTCAGACTCGGCGTTGTCGAGCCGTCCGATTATTGACTCGGCGGCGACGCTGTCTTTATTTGTGACAGCTGTCTGTAAGTCGTCTAGTATTCCGAAAATATTCTTGAACCCCACAGTTATCCCGAACGTTTCATACATACGCCCATCTGTTGACTGGTTCGTCCCGACCGAGAGATCGGTAAACTCCATCACACCCTTTGAGGATGGCGGGTTGATCTCGAACTTCGGCTGACCATCCACGTCAAAACTGAACG
>JAJRXV010000089.1 GCA_024276115.1 Deltaproteobacteria bacterium | reverse complement strand
TTTCTGGTACATATCCCTTTTGACCATTTTTTGTCCCTTTGCGGTTTTCTTTCCAAACTACACAAAAGAACTTTTTCTTACCATCTTTATTGGGATTCTTATTTTCCGACTTCATTAGGATATTAGAGTACCATTCGCAGCTTTCCCTTCTGGTAGTTTAGTAGACGCTGAAAGTCAACTATTTCATTATTATCATGAGTTAATTGACAGTCCTAATGTATTACGTACAAAATACGGGGTTGATACCGGAGAAAATGTATATTTGGGTGGTATAGTTATAGGACGTGACATTAATATGGTTAAAGACTGTTCTTTCTTAGATAAAACAGAAACTCAAAGAAGAGGCAAGGTTGCTTTAGAGATTATTGAAAAATATAAATACAAAAAAAATAACATGAGCATTTTAACATGGGATGGAGTAATACGAAACGCTATATCAGGAGTTAAAGGTCAGAGCTTTTCTGGAGCTTCTGATAATCCTATCAATACAAATGCTTCCACTCAGGATCAGGAACTCTTTACAGATCTCAATATATAAAATTCTTAGCGGTGGTACAAGTGCTACTATAAAGTCGGATCATATTCAACGACGTTAACCTCTTCTGCGGTCACGCGCTTGATTTTTTGTTCTAATGTTTCGCTTTCCATCAATCTCTCCTATGCATCAATGTTATCCGGAAGAATCCTAAACCGGCACCGGTAGCACTTCTCAGTTTTAATCCACTCGATCGGATCGTTCTCCAGCCGGAAGAAGTTCCGCAGGCGCTTAGATAGTGACCGCTTTTGTGCTTTAAGGTTATTGCTGGCGACGCTACTCTTCCAGTCGATGCTACCCTGTGCGTCTGCAAAACCAAGAAGAAGTTTCCACTGCGCGGTCGGTTCACTGTTCTTCTTGTTCACCATTCCCAGCTGAGTATAATTGTACCGACCATGAGCTTCACCGGCTCGGATCGAAACGGTATGCCCGTCAACGAAGTGAATCGTAACAGCCTCCCATGAAATTCCCGCAGGTGTCGGGAAGTGCACCATCCCGCCGGAGTCCTGCTTTGGTATTTCTTTTTGAAACCGTGCGAACAGCTCAGTAGCCGGGCGTTTCACCTGCAATATACCCTTATCCGAAAAGGTCACCTCATCGCTCATCGCGATAAAGAGCGCGTTACGCTTTTCAAGTAGTTGCTCGGCCCGCGGAGTCAATAATCGCCGTGTCGGTGCGATAACCGTAAACGGCTTCTCGTAGCTCATGCAAAGGTTGAGGGTCACCTCGGTCAACTCGCCAGGCTCCTGCTGAAACGTGATAAACGCCGGGAACACGCTCCCCGCCTCTGGTACGTATTCACCGATCCGCCAAGTGTGTCGGCAGTCAGGCTCCTTGCTTTCGCGGTGCGTGATTTTCAGCGCGGAGCATAAATCTCTATGGAAGGTACCACGTCTGAGCGAATGGACAAGTATATCTTGAGGATTCAGAGGGTACGGCCTATCCTCCTGCTCCGGGCAGACCGCGACAATATCATCCGAGGCGTGTTCTACCACTTTGCGCGGACAGCTCATACAGCAATTACTTTTGCAATTGACCGCCATCGCTTTGCCCTTGTTCAGCTGGAGATAGCGTTTTTGAAACTCAGGGAAAGTATTCCACTGGCCGAGCGCAGAATTCCAATCACACCATGCGGCGCTCTGAGCTGGTAATTTATCCAGATACTGCCATAGCAAATGGTTGCTCATCTTTCACCTCCGTTTCGTTAATGATAAACCTGCGCTGGGTCAGCCATTCCTCAAGTATCTCCGCGTCATCGTCACGCTTAAACTGCGCTTTGTTACCTGCGTTGAGGATGACCGTCCGGGGTTTCTTCGAGTTACTGAACTTGATCAGAAAGCTCGCCTTCTTCAACTCGCCACCAACAGGAAAAATCCAGTTCCGCTGACGCATTGAAACGAAAACATCCTCGGATTTCTTGATTTCGACTTCATGATATGTTCCTTCCCATGCAATCTGAATTTCTTTCAGCTTTACCCAGTCAATGCCTTCGATGTCTTCACACAAGAGCGAATCCTCGCCGATTTCCCTCAGAGGCTCGAGCGTAAATTTACACTTCGCCTCGAAGAATTCTTTATCCCTGAAAAAGTGCAGGCCGAACATTGTGCGATAAAGTTCCTGCTCACCTTTTGATTTTGCGTTCATCCGAATCTCGCCAGTCGCCGAATTATAAACGATAACGTCAAACTTCTCCGGACGATAAAACAGGCTCGAAGATTCACCCTCCTTGATTATGCCTTCACGCGCAAATGGCGCGCCATGCCGCACAAGGAAGCAAACAGAGTCATCCTTCATGTAAACGAAAACCTTGGATGCTCTACCGCGCCGCTTTTCCGCGAACCACTCGTCAAGATCAGCTTCAAGCAATTGTACAGTCTCTTCAGACGGATTTTTAAAAACAGTATCTCGGGCGTTGGTTGACATAAAATATTCAAAGGATCGTGGTCGAAACAGGAACTGCTCCGAATGAAGCCGCTCGATGATGCTTGGTTTCTGTATCCAGACCTGAATCGCAAGGTCAGCGGGGGCGACATCCTCACC
>JAJRXV010000088.1 GCA_024276115.1 Deltaproteobacteria bacterium | reverse complement strand
TATCGTCATGTGTCCGACTTCACCGGCAGTGCCGTCAGGCCCCTCGATAAGCTTGCCGTCGATGACTATCCCGCCACCGACCCCGGTACCGAGCGTCATCACCATGAAGTTAGAAAACTTCTTCGCCGCGCCATAAGAATATTCACCCCACGCCCACGCGTTCACATCGTTTTCTATTATCACCGGCAGGTCGATCTTCTCATCAAGGAGCTTCTGCATATAAACGCCGTTCAACTCTTTGAAATTCGGGGATTCATGCACATACCCCTTTGCTTTTATTATTAGACCCGGAATACCGAAACCGACCCCTTTTATGTTGTATCCCTCACTCTGATATTTGTTGACGCTTCTTTTTATGGTGTTCAAAATGTACTCTACAGGCTCTTCCTTCGTGTTCACATTCTTTGAGCGCACCTTGCCCCGCTTGATTATCTCACCATCCGGCGCGACTAGTCCCCAGCGTAAGTTGTTGCCGCCGAGGTCTACCCCGAGCGCGAATATTTCTTCTTTTGTTTTTTTGGTCATTGAATTTGTCCTTGTAATATCAATACGCTTCTTTATCCGCCCACGCCTTAAAAATTGTCATTATCAAGATTTTTATATCAAATAGGATCGTCCAGTTTTCTATATAATATATATCATGCTCTATCCGTTTTTCTATCGATGTATTACCGCGCCAGCCGTTTATCTGCGCCCATCCGGTCATCCCGGCTTTCATCTTGTGCCGCAACATATATTTTGGTACTTTTTTCTTAAACTCTTTGACGAATATTGGGCGTTCCGGTCTAGGTCCTACGAGGCTCATCTCGCCCTTTAAGACGTTTAGGAGTTGCGGCAGTTCATCGAGGCTTGTCTTGCGTAAGAACGTACCGACTTTTGTGCGCCTTGAGTCGCCACGCTTGGCCCATACCGCGCCGGATTCTTTTTCCGCGTCAACACGCATAGAGCGGAACTTTAGCATGTTGAAAGTCCGTCCGTCAAGCCCCATGCGCTCTTGCTTGTAGAATACCGGTCCCTTCGAGGTGAACTTGACTAGAGCGATGAGCAGTAGCATAAGTGGCGATATGACTATAAGCCCGAAAAACGACAACCCGATATCTAGCACGCGTTTTATTATCATGTTCCAGCCGTACAACGGCGACTCGCGCAGGTTGATGATCGGCAGTCCGTTTAACTCCTCAATGCCGCCATTGAGCGTTATGTATTGGTAGACATCCGGGACGACCTTGATATCGACTATCTCATCCATCAGGTTTTTGAGCACAAAATCCATCCGTTTATAAGAACTGAGCGGGATCGCGACGATCACCTGGTCGATATCCTCATCTTCCATCACCTGCACAATATCTTCGTAAACACCGAGAACCTCATGCCCTTTTATTGTTTGACCGACCTTCTCATCGTTTCTGGTCAAAAATCCGGTGACGCGATAGCCCATCTCCGGGACGGCGTTTATCGCGTTCGCAACCTCAAACCCGAGCTCACCAGCGCCGACGATCAGCACGTGCCGCAGGTTGTATCCCTTCCTCCGCACAATTCTGAGAACGTACCTGATGAGCATCCGCACGAGTATCAGCGCGAATGAGCTGATGGCGACGAATAGCAGTACGACAGTCCTTGAGTATTTATACTGAAATAGGAAATACGCCATAGCTATCAGGAAGACGACCGAGATGACTGTTGATTTTATTATTTTGAGAGCTTCTTCTATCCGCGACGCACTCCGGCGTGGTGAGTATAGCCCGGTAGAGCGGAACACAAAGCCCCAGATCGGGATGATCAGGTATATCAGTTTGAAATAGAGTGAGAATTCCGGTACGTCAGAGGTCGTGCCCATGAACCGGTTCAAAAAGCCCCACACCTCAGGCAAACCGCTTATGAACTCCATGAAGCCGGTAGAGAACCGCAATTCATACGCGGCTACCCAACATAGAGACACGATTATTGAGTCGGCTAAGAATATTAGTTTTTCGAAAAACTTGCTGTGTTTTTTTAACATCCCTCACCCAGACCGTAATATTTTCTATATAATACTAGTTTTTTTATAGATTTTCAAGTGTTATTGTAATTACTTTATATATTCTCAATGATTGTGGTTGACAGAAAAAAACTATGCCGTATACTTTGAGCAGTCTTAATATCTTACTATATAGGAGCGCTAATGCAATATCTACGCACAAAAATCACTTTGCTTACAATCCTGCTATTCTCAACTATTTTCGCTATGCCCGCGTTTTCACAACTCACTGCGCCGCAGTGGATGCCGAACTTCCCAATGATAGCCGGGGATAATGTCATGATTATGTGGGTACCGGTGCAAGACGCTGTTAAGTACAAAATATATGTTAACGGTAAGTCGCTTGGTGAAACTCTGGCGCCACCTTATAAAACGCCAGCGCCGAAAGAGGCAGGTCTCTACAAATACACTATCACTGCTGTCGATGCTTCTGGCACCCAAGGCGCTCTTTCAAAAGAGGGTAAAATCGAAATTATCAAGCTGACGCAACCGACTGGTTTCCAAACCCAGTTCCTTGGTGATATCCTTAACTTGCGTTGGGAGCCGGTTAAGAACGCTAAGGTTTATGATATCTATAAATCAGAAAACAAAAATGATACACCGGAAAAGTATAAGCTACTCGCTTCTACCAAAAATATCCGCTATATTGACACAGCGGTCAAGCAGAGCGAGCATGAAGTGACTCAAAGCTCGGGTAAACCTCGAAAGAAATTGTATTATATTATTGTCGCTAAGGACGCTTTTGGTAAGAAAAGCCCGATGGAGAGGATCGAGACTGTAAAAGTTCCTTATAAGAGGAGTCATATGATGTCCTTGCGCACATCATCCATAACCCCACACAGTGCTCCAAGCGCAAGTTATTATGCTCCACCACCCGCGCATGGCGGCACAACCTCGCCGAACGCGGCGGCGGCAGACGCGATGTTCTTCAAGAACCATGGCGTCAATCCTTTTGTGGATAGTGAGGATGACCACCTTTCCACGTTCGCTGTCGATGTGGATACGGCGTCATATACAGTCGCTCGGAGTTACTTACAGCGCGGCAACCCGCCACCAAACGCGGCGGTGCGTACAGAGGAGTTCATCAACTATTTCGATTATGGGTACGCCTCCCCGACGAAGGAGACTTTCGGGATCAATATCGAGGGAGCGCCATCGAAGTTTGGTAAGAACTGCAACCTGCTCAGGATCGGGCTGAAAGGTTATGACATTGCGCCTAAGGATCGGAAGGACGCGGTTCTCACTTTTGTTGTTGATGTTTCTGGCTCTATGGGTGGAGAAAACCGGATCGGACTGGTCAAGAAGAGCTTGCGGCTATTGGTCGATCAGCTTAATGAAAACGATAAAATAGGTATTGTCATATACGGTTCGCGTGGCGATATTTTGATGGAGCATAAGGGGTTGAAGGAGAAAACTGATATACTTTTGGCGATCGATAGTTTGAGACCTCAAGGCTCTACTTTTGCTGAGGAGGGTATCCGAAAGGGGTATGAACTGGCGTCAAAAGCGTATCGCAAGGGCGCGATCAACCGGGTAATCCTCTGCACAGATGGTGTCGCGAATGTTGGTAGGACTGGCGCCGACGGGATATTAGAAGTTATCAAACAGTATAAAGAGAAGGGGATCACTCTCTCAGCACTCGGGTTCGGTATGGGCAACTACAACGATATATTGATGGAGCGGCTCGGTGATAAGGGGGATGGTCATTACGCCTATGTTGATACGATTGCTGAGGCGAAGAAGGTTTTTGTGCAGAACCTCACCGGTACTCTTCAGGTAATCGCGAAAGATGTGAAGATACAGGTGGACTTTAACCCCGAAACGGTGAGGAGTTATCGACTGCTCGGGTATGAAAACCGTGACGTAGCTGACAATAAGTTTCGGGATGATAAAGAAGATGGCGGTGAAGTCGGCGCGGGTCACTCAGTAACGGCGTTGTATGAGGTGAAGTTCTGGCCAAAAAAAAATGGTAAACTCGGGACGGTGTATATCCGGTATAAAGACAGCAAGCATGGTGAGGTGGAAGAGGTGAACCGCGACATAACTAAGGCGGATTTTAAAGCTGAATTCAGTGACGCTTCGACGAATTTCAGGCTTGCCGCGGTCGTCGCGGAGTTCGCCGAGATACTCAAGGAGAGCTACTGGGCGAAGGGCTCTAAGCTAAAGGATGTTTTGTCTCTCGCGCAGGAAGTATTGAATGAAAAAAAAGATGACGCGGATCTGATCGAGCTAGTCGATCTTATCTCGAAGGCGAAAAGCCATGAGAAAAAAGTTGAGAATAAATGATATCTTCTAAAAAAGAAAAGATTTTGCGTGAACGTATGGAGAAGTTCGGTATAAAAGAGTCTGATCTCATTGAGAAATTCATACGCGCGAGCGGGAAGGGCGGTCAAAAGATAAACAAGACCTCAAGCAGTGTTTATCTGAAGCACGTCCCCACCGGTATTGAGGTCAAGATGGATAAGGAGCGGTCGCAGGTGCTGAACCGCTTTTTCGCGCGGCGGGCTCTGACAGATAAGATCGAGGATATTCAGCTCGGTCGGTAGAGCAAACGGATGCGCGAGATAGAGAAGTTGCGCCGTCAGAAGCGCAAACGCTCAAAGCGCGCTAAGGAAAAAGTTTTGCAGGCAAAAAAGATGCAATCGGCAAAGAAAGAGACGCGCAAGCCGGTGAACGCTAGTGATGAGTAATTGTAAGGTAAAATTTCTTTTAATGTGTGATTATTGGAGGTAATTAATGACTAAATCAAAAGACTTTAACGAGATTAAGAATAACTGCAAATAATGTATCAATTCCATTTTCTTTAGAAATAATGGGACTGTTGCCAAATAGAAAATTCTCCCTGTTTTCAAAAAAGCCATCGCTGTAAGTACCTGTAAAAAGGGGGTACGACCAACGGGAGTGTAGGCAGAAATCCCCCTAGATTGATTGGGCAACATGCCCATAATAATCCAGTGAATTCGCACATCGTAATCAATTAATGTTTATTGGGACTGTTGCCAAACGCGATTTAACTTAATCGCTGGCGTTGACGTAAATTTTTTCGCATCATAATTTTATCACGGAGTCCTGATTTTATGTTTTTTTGCTTGTTTTATAATTATTGTTTTCGCGTTTTCTACTTTCTGCGCCCGTTTCGCTCATTTTGGGCGCACCACTACCTTGAGGGCATTAAGCCCCGATAGATATCCGCGCCAGCTTTTTCAAGTTAAACGCGATCGTCTCGAACGTCGCCTGGAACTGCATTTTCTCGTCGCCCTTGTTGTAGCGCGCTTTTTTCGGCATCTTCGAAAAAGTCCCCTCAAACGGCATCCTCAGCTTCGTCAGCCAGCTATCTTTTTGACGGTTCTTTTTCGGGTCGTTGTTCTTGCGGATTATCCCGCTATGACAGCCGTTCTCCTCTCCAACTCGACAAGATGCCTGATAATTAATGTAAAATCAAATCGATTACGACAAAAAGTTGCTATTTGTCTATATATTTCTACACGTTACATGGCTTTTCAACAAGCTTAACCGGACAGCAGTGGGTAAAACCATAAAAACTACTGCCGTCGTCCCGAACTTATTAGGATTACTAGATCCTGAAATAAGAGGCGCGCCTCTTATTC
>JAJRXV010000087.1 GCA_024276115.1 Deltaproteobacteria bacterium | reverse complement strand
TACCGAAAAAGTTTGTGCGGGACAATCTCCCGCGCATGTAAATCTTATATACACATACTCACAATCCACAATACTATCAGATAGTTAAATGTATTTTTGTACCTTGCGAAAGATGGAAGATGAGTTATAAGCAGCGGAGCTCTAAAAACACACATTCCAAAGCTTCTCTTGAAGAAGGTCGAATCCGCTACTATAACCGCTTTCTGCGGGGTGACAAACTCTCTCTTAACGGAAACCAGCTTCAATTGATTACGTATCCAGTTTACGATACGACCATATTTCTTAGACAGCAGGTAAAGTGTTTGCCTTTGCCAGACATACTCGCGCCAGAGCTGATTTGTGATCTTTAGCTTTAAATATTTGAATTGAAATTGCTTGTTACACGCATTGCATTTGTACCTTTGTTTGTCGCGGAAACGACCGTTCTTTTTGATTTTTATTGAGCCGCATTTCGGGCACTTTTTTTTATACTCATATTTTCTCCATTTTTTGAATCACTGTTTTTTCGCTCTACAATAACAGAAAATGAAGATTTCAGCCTCACATTTCTGGGGCATGTTGCCCAATACAATTTAGGGGCTCAAGCCCCTACGCTTCCGTTGGTCGCTACCCCGCGATATCAACAACTTACAAAGACGCTTTTTTGAAAAACATGTGAATTGTTCTATTTGGCAACAGTCCCTTCTGATATTACCCCTAAAAACGCAGTATCTTTCGCTATCTCAATACCACAATAAAATTTGTTCATTTTCTACTCCATTTTTTTTTAGGGTTACCCTCCCGATTTCCTGGAGTTTCACCCAAAATTTCACAGTAGCAGAGCCATCTGTAAATTTTGTTCTTTTTTACTGTTTTTTATATTTATGCCCTTCCCGAAGAGCGCTAAAATCGCTTTTAAGCCGTCGGCTATAGCGTAGTATTGGAAATCAGGGATGCCGAAGATCCGTTTCGCCGCCTTGAGCGCGTGAGTCGCGAGGATCTGCAATTTCGATTTCAGCCCTAATTCGCAGGCGGTAAAATACGCCGTCGTAAGCACTAATACCGTGATATTCTTAAGCCTTTCGTACGTCAGCACACGCACGTCCGCAAGGTCAGAAGCGAGCATATTTTTTCCGCGACTGGTGAGGTGACGGCTCCTGACAAGCCTGATAATAAAGCGTTTTTGGCTGTTAAGGAGCGGGTTGAGCAATTTCCCGGGATCGCCGGCGCGTTCGTCGAGTAGAGTTCGTGGTAAAGCGGAATGATATTCGCCTGACCAACCTCGGCGGCAACCACGTCTATCGTCGAATAGCCACCGACTATTTTGCCTTCACTGCCGTCCCTGCCCCGCGCTAAATACTCAATTTTCTTAGCGTATTTCTTAGCGTATTTTGACGGCTATTTTGCTATTATTGATAGGAGCCTCCTTTTTAAGTGGTTATTTTTGCTACGCTAATGTGAACGTAATCATAACAGAAGGAGGCTCATTTTTTAAGAAAAAAGTTACCCAAAAAACAAAAAAGGCGAAAAACGCCGAAAAAATGAGAAAAAAGATCAATTACACTTGTAATAACGGCTACATAACCGTTATTACAAGGTATGTAGAATTTATTGAGGGGAAAATAGGGGTAACTTCCAGCGCAATTCGTAACCTGCGACCTCCCTCAGGTCGCGCAGAAGTCTTTTTAAAAAAAATTCTCATTCTGCGTTTTTGGTGTTATACTAAAAACACGCAATTATCTCAAGGAGGGTAGGACTATCACTGACGAAGAACTATTAGAGGCGGCCTACAAAGCCAAGAAGAACTCAAACGCTAAGTACTCGGGTTTTCATGTCGGGGCGGCGCTTTTGACCGCTAAGGGGAATATCTACACTGGGTGCAATATCGAGAATTTTTCGCTGAGCCTGAGTATATGCGCCGAGCGTGTCGCGCTATTTAAGGCGTTATCAGAGGGTGAGACAGAGTTCGCGAAGATCGCTGTGGTATCTGACGAGCCTGACGCGTGCACACCGTGCGGGACCTGTCGGCAGGCGCTGTTCGAGTTCGCCCCGACGATCGACATAATCATGAAGGATGGTGGCGCGGGCGTAAAGGCGCTGAACATCCGCGAGCTGTTACCGTACCCGTTTGAAAAATAGAGACGTATGAAACACAATACAAATAAGAGGTGAGCAGATGAAAGAAGCGATGCTGTATGAAAGGTTGCATGACGACAAGGTGAAGTGTATTTTATGTAATCATTTCTGTCACATAGATAAGAGTAAGAAGGGGATCTGCGGTGTGCGTCAGAATATTGATGGCAAGCTTTACAGCCTCGTTTATGGTAAGCTCGTCGCACAGAATGTAGACCCGATCGAAAAAAAGCCTATGTTCAACTTTCAGCCCGGTTCGCTCTCCTACTCAATCGCGACCGTCGGGTGTAACTTTAGATGCGGAAACTGCCAAAACTACTCTATTTCCATAGGATACGGTGAGATAGACTCGTACACAATACCACCGGTCACACCTGAAGAGGTCGTCGCCGAAGCGCTGAAGTATGACTGCAAGAGCATCGCGTACACCTACACCGAACCGACGATATTTTTTGAATTCGCGTATGATACCGCGAAACTGGCGCATGAAAACGGGTTGAAAAACGTGTTCGTGACAAATGGGTTCATGTCAAAAAACGCTATATTAAAACTCCAGCCGTACCTTGACGGTGTGAATGTCGATCTGAAAGCAAACACGGAGGAGTTCTACAAAGAGGTCTGCAAAGCGCGCCTGAAGCCGGTGCTGGAGAATATCGAGTACATGCGGGAGCTAGGAATCTGGGTTGAGGTGACAACGCTCATAATACCGACGCTCAACGACGATGAGGATGGATTGCGGGAGCTTGCGCACAAGATCATGGATATTGGCGCCGATATACCGTGGCATATCAGCGCGTTCCACCCGATGTATAAGATGCTCGACCTGCCACGCACACGACCGACGACGCTTATGCTGGCGCGCGACATTGGCCGCTCAATCGGGATGAGGTACGTCTACATTGGTAATATCCTTACCGATGAAGGCGAAAACACGTACTGCTACGAGTGCAAGGCGCTGTTGATCAAAAGAAGTGGCTACAGAATCGACGAATATTATATCCACGACTCGAAGTGCTTTAAATGTGGCGCTCATATTGACGGGTTCGGACTGTAACGAGTTAAGAGCTAAGAATGATAAATTTGTGATACATAAACAGTAGTTCATAATTATTAATTCTTTATTCTTAATCCTTTTTTCTTGTATTATTTTTCAGATATGATATTTTATCTCAGTGTAATGACAGATTTTATTGAAGAGTTTATAAGTTATCTAAATATTGAGAAGAACTGCTCTAAAGAGACGCTGAAAGCGTACCTGACAGACCTTAAGGAGTTTTGCTCGTTTCTCAAAGATGAGTTTGGTGACGAGATAACGATCGAAGAACTTGAGCGCATTGACAACTTTATGTTGCGCAAGTATCTGGCGTTACTTTATAAGAAGAACAAGAAGGTGACTGTCTCGCGTAAGCTGTCGGCAGTACGGTCATTTTTTAAGTACTTGATCAAGGTCGGAAAATTGAGCAAGAACCCCGGCGAAGAAATATCACTGCCGAAGCTCGAAAAGCATCTGCCCTCTTACCTCGACGTGGATGAGACATTCGCGTTTTTAGATGATATAAAGGGTGATGACATATTGAGTGTTCGCAACCGGGCGTTGTTTGAGCTGATATACGCAAGCGGTCTGCGGGCGAGTGAGGCGATAGGGCTTGACCTCGATGATATCGATATGCAAAGCGGTTTATTGCGGGCGCTCGGTAAGGGGAACAAAGAGCGGGAACTCCCTTTTGGGAACAAAGCCAGCATCGCGTTGTCTAAATATATAAGCAGGCGTGGTGAGCTTCTTAAAAAAGGCGCTACGGAAAGCGCGCTTTTTTTGAGTAAAAGCGGTAAGCGGTTTCAGACCCGTGATTTGAGGAGACTTATCAAGAAGTACGGGCTACACGCCGGAATAATTAAAGATTTTTCACCACACGCTCTACGGCATTCATTCGCGACCCACCTGCTTGGTGCGGGGGCTGACTTCAGGTCGGTGCAGGAGCTTTTGGGACATAAAAACCTTTCGACGACGCAAAAATATTTGCATGTAAGCGTCGAAAAACTGATGCAGGTGTACGATAACGCACACCCAAGACAAAAAAAAGAACGAGGTAACGAAGGTGTTTAAAGGAACGACGATTTTGGCGGTAAGACGCGGCGATAAGATCGCCGTCGGTGGTGACGGGCAAGTGACGCTCGGCAATACCGTGATGAAACATAGCGCGAAGAAAGTGCGCAGACTGTACCACGATAAAGTGATAGCGGGGTTCGCCGGAGCTACGGCTGACGCTTTTACACTCTTTGAAAAATTCGAGGAGAAGCTTGAGAAATACAGCGGAAACCTTATTAGAGCCGCTGTCGAGCTGGCTAAGGACTGGCGTACGGACAAGATACTCCGCAAACTAGAAGCGCTTTTGATAATCGCGAACAGTGAGAAGATGCTGTTGATCTCTGGTGCCGGTGACGTGATCGAACCTGACGAGGGGATACTGTCAATCGGCTCTGGAGGGCCGTACGCGTATTCCGCGGCGCGCGCTCTTTATGATAACAGCGACTTTACCGCGGCGGAAATAGTTAAAAAGTCCATGAAGATAGCGGCGGATGTATGTATATATACTAACGAAAATCTAACCATTGAGGAGCTATAGACCAGAATGAAAGAAAGGGATCTTACACCAAAAGAGACCGTAGCGGCTCTCGACAAATATATTATAGGGCAGAACAAAGCAAAAAGTTCTGTCGCAATCGCACTCAGAAACAGGTGGCGGCGGAAGCAGGTGCCAGATGACCTGCGTGATGAAATAGCCCCGAAGAACATAATAATGATCGGACCGACCGGCGTAGGTAAAACCGAAATCGCGCGGAGACTCTCAAAGCTCGCTGACGCGCCGTTTATCAAGGTTGAAGCATCAAAATACACCGAGGTCGGTTATGTCGGGCGTGATGTGGAATCAATGATCAGGGATCTGACTGAACTCTCGATCAACATGATTAAAGAGCAAGAGCGGGAGAAGCTTTATACAAAAGCGCGTGAGATAGCTGAAGAACATGTGCTCGACAAACTCCTGCCGCAGAGACCAGAGCAGCCTGAGATGGAAGCAGGTCCTGACGGTGAGATGATCTATGACACCGAAAAAGACGCTGAGCAGGAAAAAAAGCACAAGTCAACCCGGGAGAAGCTGAAAAAGATGCTTCATGAAGGTAAGCTGGATGAGCGTGATATCGATGTTGAAACCTCGGCGAGCAACATACCTATGATAGAGGTGTTTTCCGCGTCTGGTATCGACGATATGGATATAAACATAAAGGATATGTTTGGCAACTTGTTCCCAAAACGAACAAAGAAGCGAAAAGTGAAAGTGAAAGACGCTATCGAGCTGATGGCGACCGAAGAAGTGCAGAAGTTGATCGATATGGAAAAGGTCACCAAACTCGCGATCACCAAGGTGGAACAGTCAGGTATCATCTTCATAGATGAGATCGACAAGATAGCCGGTAAGGAGTCGCGTCAGGGACCGGATGTATCGCGCGAGGGTGTTCAGAGAGATATTCTGCCGATAGTCGAAGGTTGCACTGTGACGACGAAATATGGTATGGTCAAGACTGACCACATTCTTTTTATCGCCGCCGGAGCGTTTCATGTCTCAAAACCGTCTGATCTGATACCAGAGCTTCAGGGGCGGTTCCCTATACGGGTCGAGCTTAACTCGCTCTCAAAGGATGATTTTATACGGATATTGACCGAGCCGAAAAACGCTTTGATAAAGCAATATATAGCGCTGTTGAAAACTGAAACTGTAAAACTGGATTTCAAAAAAGAGGCTATCGAAGAGATCGCGAGTATCGCTTTTTTGATAAACTCCCGCAACGAAAACATCGGCGCGAGACGCCTGCACACAGTGATGGAGCGGCTATTAGAGGACGTTTCTTTCAGCGCGGATGAGCTGAACGGACAAACTATAGATATTACAGCTGATTATGTGAAAGAAAAGCTCACTGATATTATTACTGACGAAGATTTAAGCAAATATATATTGTAGCGGAGGAATTTTGGACGAACATATAAACAAAGCGAATGTCTTAATAGAATCACTCCCTTACATACGAGAGTTTAACGACAGGATATTCGTGATCAAGTACGGCGGCAACGCGATGGCAGACGCCAAACTTAAAACTGAGTTCGCGCGGGATATCGTTCTGCTGAAATATATCGGTATAAATCCGGTCATCGTCCATGGTGGCGGACCACAGATAGGCGATCTTTTGAAGCGGCTTAAAGTCGAAACAAGGTTCATCGATGGACTGCGCGTAACTGACAGCGAGACGATGGAAGTCGTAGAGATGGTGCTGGTCGGGAAAGTCAACAAAGAGATAGTGAGCCTCATCAATCAGGCGGGTGGTCGGGCTGTCGGGCTCTCAGGTAAAGATGGGGGGTTGATTAGCGCGAAAAAGATGGTACATTTAAAGAATACCCTAGACGGTAATGACAAAGAGTATGTCGATATGGGTATGATCGGAGAGGTAACGTCGATTGATACTAAGGTTATCCACACACTAGACGCTGATAAGTTTATACCGGTTATCGCTCCGATAGGTACTGATGAGTATGGGAACACATATAATATAAACGCTGATACGATCGCGTCAGAGGTCGCCTCTGCGTTAAAGGCGGAAAAATTGATCTTATTGACTAATGTTAGTGGAGTGCTTGATGATGACGGTGAGTTGATATCTACATTGTCAGGTGACGACGCTAATGATATGATCGCGAGCGGTAGCATCAAAAGCGGAATGATCCCTAAGGTCGACTGCTGTATAAACGCTTTGAAGCAGGGTGTAAAAAAAACACATATAATCGACGGTCGTATTCAACACGCGTTGCTGATGGAGATATTTACAAAAAAAGGTGTCGGCACACAGTTGATATAGCTTTGGGCACCTAAATTGTTTTTAATTTATTTCATAGAATGTATGTTTAGTAGCTCAGTGTACTGAAAAAACAATAAAACAATAAATTTTATGTTGCTTTATTTTATTAATTGTTGTAATTTGATTAACTTAAACTTGTATTATTTATGAGTGTCATACAGCTGTCAAATAGCTTGTTAAGTATTTTTCTGTGTCAATACTCACTAATATGCAGTGTAAAATAACGCTAAAGGAGTAATTTTATATGAAGAGACATAAGGGACAGTTTAGATTATTAGTAGCAACAGTTGTAGTAGCGTTTAGTTTGATTTGCCTTAGCGCGTTAACGGTTAGCGCACAGGATTTCGGTAAAGCAGAAGACTTTGTTGGCAAAGCAGTTCCGGCTTTTAAAGCAAAAGACCTTGACGGTAATGAGATAAATATAGCTTCTTTTAAAGGTAAAAACGTAGTTCTGATTAATTTTTGGGGATTAAGATGCGGCTCATGTATTGATGAGATGCCTCACTTGAACGACATGTACGATGATCTTAAGGATAAAGGTCTTGTGATATTAGGAATAAACGCTGATGGTATAGATGGCGAATTCTTAAAAGGTCCTCGCGGAATGGTAAAGCTCCCGATGCAACTGAAATACACTATCCTTCAGGATCCAGGTATGAAACTTATCGATCTGTTTAAGATGGAAGCTGCCCCCCTCAACATTCTTATCGATAAAAACGGCATCGTGCAGTATTATCACATGGGCTATGAAGAAGGCGACGAGAAAAAGCTTAAAGCAAAAGTTGAGTCTGTGCTATAACAAAATAAAAGGTAGTAATTTTTATTTATATTAACCTGAATATACGAATGATGACGATAAAGGCATGATTATATATAAAGCTAAAAATAAAGCTAAAAAAAGCTGTATGCTTACGATAACCGTATTAGCATTCATGATTGTGCCAATTATGTTGTCCTCTTGTACAAGCCTAGGTGGTTCATCAAGGAGTGATACATACATACCGCTAAAACCGCAGGTGGTTTTCAGGCAGGGCGATGAGGTAAAAAAGAACAGCAGGTTACCGACTTTTATCGCCCCGACCATTACTGGCGAAGTAGTCAATACTTCTAAGTATGATACAAATATTTTTCTACTGAATTTCTGGAGCATAAGGTGCGGTCCATGTATAAAAGAAATACCGTACCTAGAAAAACTGTTTCAGGAGTTTAAGGGTAATGGACTTAAGATCATATCAGTAAATACTGACCAAGCCTCAACAGAGGATGTGTTCCGTTTTATTGAAAACAAAGGGTTTGACCTTAACTATGATATACTCACCGACCCTGACTTAGTTCTTTCATCGGTGTTTACAAAATGGTTTGTCCCTGTTACAATATTAATTGACTCTAATGGTGTTATGAGATACAACCACACAGGATTTACAAGTAGAGATTATGAAAAATACAGGAAACTTATTAAGGCTCTCATTAAAGAACGCGGTTAAGCTGTTTTTTTTAACGAGTGTAATTGTGGGTGTTTCAACAATCCACACTTCTTTAGCTGACACTCCAAACGGATATGTTACGTCAAAAGAGTGCGCCGAGTGCCATGAGAAAGAGTATAAAGGCTGGAGCAAAACCCTGCATAGCAAGATTGTGCAGGACGCTAAAGCTGATCGCTCTGCAATGCTAGGCGACTTCTCTGATCCGCGCGCAAAAGAATTCGCAAAAGAATACGACATCGAGCTGACTGTCGGATCGCACTGGAAACAGCGCTACCTTGTCAAGTTAAAGGGAGAGTATTACGCCCTGCCAATCGTATGGTCCGTTGTAACAAAACGCTGGGAGGACTACAGCGTCAGTTTCTGGAACAGGATGCCATACTCAAAATTCTGCATAGGATGTCACACAACAAATTACAACGTCAAGGACAAAACCTATTCTGAGCACTTTGTCGGTTGTGAGGCGTGTCATGGTCCAGGTCAAAAACATGTAGAATCTGGTGGTGACAAAAAGTTCATCACGAACCCGGCTAACCTACCAGATAACTTACGAGATATGATATGTGCTTCGTGCCATGTTAAAGCAAAAGACAAATCAAAGAAGTATACATTCCCCGTCGGCTACAAACCCGGGGATAATCTGGCTGACTATCTTTTTGTTTTAAAAGCTGAAGATGAGACGGTCGAGGAATTTATTTTAAATGAGTTTAACAATTGGAAGAAAAACAGGAAAGCTCCACAGGACTGCTCTGTTTGCGGAATTGACAAAACCGGTGTTCCGCAAAAGCTTCAGAAGGCTGATGATACTGTCACTGACTTTTGTTTTGGGTGTCATAATTTCAAGGACAATTTTTCCGCACATACAATGCACTCAGAAGAACTCGACATCACCTGTAGCGACTGTCATAAGTTGAGAGCTAAGGACGATATAAGAAAAGAACCCGAAACCGACTCACGCAACATTCACTCTTACGATTATTATCGGGTACATAAATCAGGTTGTTATGACCCATATATTGAGAAGCAGTGCATGAAATGTCATAAAGATAAAGATAAAGACTGGGCGATATCATTAGTTATTGACTGGGCAGTACCGCCTGACTTCATACACGATTAAAGGAGAAAAAAATGAAAAATATGCTTAAAATAATAAGCTTACAGGTCATTATTGTACTTGCCCTGAGCGTTTCTGCTTACGCTGCCGGCGCTAGTGGAACAAAAGTCAAGATTGGCGACAAAGCCCCAGAATTCACGCTGAAGGACTTTCTTACCGGTGAAAAGCATTCATTAAAGCAGTACAGAGGAAAGATAGTCCTTATTCAGTTTTGGGCGACTTGGTGTTCTAACTGTAAACGCGAAATACCAATGCTAGTCAACCTCTACAATACAAATAAGAGCAAAGGTGACTTTGTCGTTCTAAGCATATTACTGCCATCTGGCAGGAGCGATGAAAAAAATGTTAAAGAATTAAAAAAGAAGTATAAGATCTCATACCCGATTCTTCTGGATGTAGATAATAAGGTCGCCACGGGGAAATATGAACTTTCCGGGCTGATACCGGTTATAGGAATACTTGATAAAGAAGGCGTTTTGCAGTTTGAGCACGTTGGAGTAATAGAGCCTGACATTCTTGAAATGGTGTTAGATGATATAAGGAGTCTTGATGAAGAAGAGTAACAATGCAAAAACCTTAACCCTAATCTTCATTATAGTGTTTACTCTATGTGCGAAATCTTCGTTTGCAGTAGGTAAAGGAGCAGGGCTTCCGGGTTTTGTCGGTTCTGAAAAATGCGGGGAGTGCCACGAAGAAGTATTCGATATGTGGAAGCTCACCCCGCACGCGAACATGCTGGTCGACGCGAAAAAACACCCTGACCGGATAATAGCGAATTACTTCCCCGAAGGGTTTCCCTTTTCAAAGGAAGATATACAATACACACTAGGTAGCCACTGGCTACAAAAGTACCTGACCACTCTTGACGACGGGCAGATATACCAGCTCCCAAACGTATGGAACATAGCAGAGGGGCAATGGGAGCCATACAGTATCTTTGATTGGAAGGATAAACCTTACGTTATATTCTGTGATGGGTGTCACACTGTAGGCTTTGACTACAAAACCAAGACCTTTTTTGAAGAGGGTATCGGTTGCGAGGCGTGCCACGGTAAAGGTAAAAAACACGCCGAGTCAGAAGACCCAAACGATATAGTCAATCCTGACAAGCTCACAAAAGAGAGGCGGGATATGATTTGCGAGCAGTGCCACACTGACGGCAACTCTACTGTTGCCGACGCGTCAGAGCTCCCCTTCCCTGTAGCGTTTAAGCCCGGGGATGATATCACTAAGTATTTCTCAGACTTCTTTATGCCGAAGCCAAAATCTAAGGACTGGTATTGGGGAACGGTAGATTATAAGGAGCGACACAGGATGTTCATGTTCTGGCGCTCAAAGTTCTACTCGGAATCACGTGCCTGCGATGTCTGCGGGTTTGACAGAAACATCAAGAAAAAAAGCGCGAAAATGTCACGAGGTTCAGGAAGCGGTTACATGACACGTAACCAGTATTGTGGTACGTGCCACCGTACTACTTTCGAGAATTACACAAAACATTCGCGCCACTCGCAATCATCAGCAAACTGCACTGACTGCCACCTGCCAAAACTCGCGCCGAGCAATGACAGGTATAGCATTCATGATCATAAGTTTGACTTCAGTCGACCCGAGCCAGATTGCATTGATTGCCATTACACAGTAGCTGATTCTGAAGATTTAAGGCTAAGCGATCCTCTTTTTCTGCATATACAAGAAAAGTTTTTTGACAAGAAATACTCAAAAAACGCAAAGTTTGACAAATGTAACTACTGTCATTATAACTTGGATGAAAAACACATAACAGACAACGGTGGTAGCGGTACAGACTGCTCAAAGTGTCATTACAGCAAAAAGTCGTCTGAATATTACAAACATTCATTCAGAACTCTTGATATTTCTGGTGCGAAAGACTCGAATGACCTATGCAAACGTTGCCATGAAATGACCATGAGTTATCACCATAAGCATCATGCAACGCCTGAAATAAAAGTCAAGCTTGAGGGCACTGTAAACGAGTCCTGCAAGCGGTGCCATAAACCTTTTACCGACAGGTGGTAATTAGAAAAGCGCTATAATATTATCCCCATGGAGCCGGCGCGACTAAAGGCATCCAACCTTCATACGCGAAACGCGTATGAAGGTTGCCACTTTTTTGTTTACCTTTCTTGCCTCATTTTTTTATTATTGTATTGAACATCTATTATTTTTTGCTACAATTATAGAAACACTGCTTTTGTGAGGTAATGATGACTAAGAAGTTATTAGTAGTTGATGATGATCAGTCTATATTAGATATGATAAAGTACGCCTTTTCTAAAGAAGGGTATGATGTCGTTACAGCTACTGATGGCGAAAACGCAAAAAAAGTCTTGTTCGAACACTTCCCTGATATTATTATCCTCGACGTTCTAATGCCAAAGGTCGATGGCTTTGAGTTCCTAAAAAGTGTCCGTTGTTGCGATGAGTTCAAGAAAACTCCTGTAATAATAGTCAGTGCGGTTTACAGAAGCTTTAACATCATACAGAAAACAATTAAAGAACTTGGGGCAAATGATTATTTCACAAAGCCTTTTGAGCTTAAACAGCTTGTAAATAAAGTTAAAGAGCTCTGCCCTTCAATAACCGAAAATGTTTCTGAAGCAGAAGATTGCTACGAGCAGGAAACTATCTACCCCAAGAACAAATACCTGTTTATTGAATCGGTACCTGAAAACAGTGAACTATCCGTATTCCCTATTTTTAAAGTCCTGGCCGACTACTATAACAATAGGAAAAGCGGTATTCTTATTGTCAGCGACAAGTCAGTTGTCAAAAAAATTGTGCTTAATGATGGAATCCCTATTGAAGTCTCATCTAACATTGCGGCTGAGTGGCTTGGTCGTCTTCTGGTGCGAGAAAAGGTTATTACAGACTCTGAATACAAGAAAACCCTCGAACTGATGGCCCGTACAAATAAAAAACATGGAGAGGTGTTGCTCGACTTTGGGCTACTTTCACCTCACGACCTCTATGAATACTTAAAAATGCAGATGACTGAAAAGATTACTAACATGTTCAGCTGGAATGAAGGCGCGTATTATTTTTCATCCAAGGTAAAAATAAATAATATAAGCCCGAAAAAAATTAATATCCACCGAATGATATTAGATGGAATAAAAAGCCGCCTAAGCTCTGAGTTGATCAAGAGCGAGTTATCTGAGATCCGCGATGACTCCGTTTTTATATTAAACAGCAAAGAGGGTTTTATCAATCAATGCGCTCTAACCGGCGCGGAGTCACGTTTTTTAAATTCATTTGATGGACACAGAGACATAGCAGCAGTATTAAATGATTTTTCCGACACAGATATAGGTGAGTTTGAGGTGTTACTCTACACACTATTAATCTTTAACGCGGTTTCACTTATTGACACTAACGTGATGGAACAAACAGACATAACAAAAGCAAGTAAGCACTCACTCAAGGAACCTGTTTCACTAAGCATTGAAGATAAAAAGATAATCCATAGAGTTACCGAACTATTTAAAAAACTTCCTGACCTTAACTACCATGAACTGCTTGGTGTTCAAAAAATCGCGAATAAGAACGAGATTAAAAAAGCTTACTTTAATATGGCCAAAGAGTTTCACCCAGACAAGTTTTCACCCAGACAATATGACGAGATCAGGGGTAGAGCCAGCAAAATATTCTCTGAAATGGCAAACGCTTATCAGACCTTACTTGATGATGATTTAAGGAAAAAATATGAGGAGAAGGAAAAATATGCGCAGAATAATGAAGACCTACAAAAAGCTAATGAACTTGTTGCCGCTGAAATGCAATTCCAAAAAGGACGGTCATATTTAAGAAGTAAGGACTACAACAAGGCGCATGACTCATTCAAATGGTCTGTCAAATTAAACCCCGATGAGGCTGAATATCACCTTTATTACGCTATCACCATTTTTAAGGATCCAGAATATGATTCGCCTGAGAAACACTTTAAAGTGCGGGAACTACTAAATAAAGTCATATCAATGAATAACGCTCTTGATAAAGCCCATTATTACCTCGGGGAACTATACAAACTTCAGGATGATAATATAATCGCGAAAAAATGCTTTAATAAAGCCCTAAGCTTAAACCCAAAAAACATCAAAGCAAAGCGCGAGCTGAGGCTGATGGAAATGAGGGCTAAGAAAAAAGAGGGCTTCTTCAAAGGAATCTTTAAATAGACTATGACTACTAACAATCACGACACCAAAATCAACGTCAGACGAAAAGCTGTAGAACTGCTTCAGACAGTTGAAAGCGAAGGAGCGTACGCTGATATCCTCCTTGCCAACCTGATACGTTTGTACAGAATTAGCGACAAGGACAGAAGGCTCCTCACAGAGGTATTGTACGGTACTTTGCGCAATAAGCTCCGGCTCGATTCTCTGATATACGGCTGCGTAAAAAAGAAGAAAAAAATTGACCGCTATGCTTTGAATACTTTGAGAATCTCAGTTTATCAACTCATATTCCTTGATAGAGTACCTGATTTCGCCATTATTAATGAGGCGGTAAAAATAATCAAATCCTCAAAGGTACGCGCGCTCTCAGGTTTTGTGAATGCTATTCTGCGTAAGATAGCCAAAAATAAAGCCGCTTTTCTAGAAACACCTGATCTTAAATCACCTGCGGCAATCTCACTTTTTTTCTCCTGCCCAAAATGGCTGGTCAAGTATTTTATCAGAAAATGGGGTACCGCGGATACGGTAAAGTTTCTCGAAAACTCCATGACTGCCCCAAAACTGGTCGTCAGACGCATGGCAAATGTTGATCCAATAGAATTTGAAAACTCGCTCGTAGCAGACGCTGTGATCTTCGAGCAACATGAGTTCCCGGGCGATATTTACACTATCACACCACCAACGACTATCGACCGGTTAGAGAGTTTTAAAATGGGCTGGTTCATTGTCCAGAGCGCCGCATCATCACTCATCACAAGACTGCTCGATTTACAAAGCGGGGATACAGTACTCGACCTCTGCTCCGCTCCCGGGACAAAGAGTATTGATATCTCTAGCAGAATAGGTGCTGGCGGAAACGTAGTAGCCTGCGACCTATACCCTCACAGGCTACGGAGAGTAAACGAAAACATCGCGCGTTTTGGGCTCAAAAACGTTCTCCCGCTTGCGTGTGACGCCTCAAAACCGCTACCCTTAAAAGAGAGCTTTCGCGCTGACAAGATACTCCTTGACGCGCCCTGCTCCGGGCTCGGAACGCTCAGGAAAACACCCGAGATAAAGTACCGGGTATCTAAAGAAAAAATAAATGGACTGGCCGACCTACAGCTTTCGCTCCTTCAAAACGCGGCGCGTTACTTAAAAGATGGCGGGAAGCTCGTTTATAGCACATGCTCTGTCACTGATGAAGAAAACGAGGGCGTCATAAAAATATTCCTTGAAAACAACACCGACTTTGTGCTAGAAGAAATAAACGACACTGACCTGATAAATAATCGCATGGTAGACTCGCGCGGGTTCTTCAGAACTTTACCGCACATCCACTTGACTGATGGTTTTTTCGCGGCTGTGCTCACCAAAAAAAGCTAAAAGGACTCAAAAAATATGAAGAAAATAGCTCCATCGATTCTGGCTGCTGATTACAGCAAACTCGGGAAGGAGATCACCGACATCTCTGACGACGGCGCTGACTACATCCACATAGACGTTATGGATGGCCATTTTGTGCCTAACATATCTATTGGACCGATGATCGTCGAAACCGCTAAGGCAGTAACCGCTACAAAACTCGATGTACACCTTATGATAACAAATCCCGACGC
>JAJRXV010000086.1 GCA_024276115.1 Deltaproteobacteria bacterium | reverse complement strand
CCAATACTTCATCCGCGCCGGCACCGATATCACCACCTGCCCGTTCGGCTTCAACAGCGAGTGAATTTTTTTGATGAACCCTGTGTCATCCTCAATATGTTCCATCACTTCGCATGAAACAATGCAATCAAATGTCTCACCAAAGTCAGTCAGCATAAAATCTTCATTAATGATCTTTACCTGTTTCTTTATGCTTTCGCTCAAACCATCAAATATACCCTGCATCTCGGGGTGAAAATCAAGCGCGATACCCTTATCAAAATATTTTACCAACTCAGAGGTCAGCTGAAAGTTACCCACTCCGATCTCCAAAAAGGACTCCCCACGTTTAATGTGCTTTAACACTTCAAAGCGGCGGAACAGGTATCTTGGTGTAGGTGGATATTTTTTACTCATAATAATACTCCTTTTAGTTTCTCAGATATTTTTGAGACCGAAAACCTGCTGTTATATAGCTCTTGTCCGCGTTGCCCGATATCGTCTAGTTTATCACGGTGGTCAGACGCCCACTGCAATGTTTTTGCCAACTGATTCGAGTCACCCTGCTCTATAAGCAGGCAGTTCTCTCTGTCTGCGAAACCAGCATCTTCATCGATTTTGCCTACCACCGTCGTCCGCGCCATACAAAGAGACTGAAACGTCTTTCCGGTAATTACCCGCTTTGCCTGCCTCGTAGCTCCAAAAGGACCACCGAGGCAAACATCGGCGTTTGCGATGTATTGCGAAAAGAGCAAGTGTTGCTCAACCCATTTTACGTGTGTAATGTTGTCTAAACGACGCTCTTTTATGCCATTCATTAATAGATCCAGCGTACGCCCCTTACCTCCAATTAACGTGAAGTGAACCGGCTGACCGATCAAAACCTGTGCCGCGTCAAGGATGACATCCATACCATGCAACGGTAAAAAAGAACCATAAAACAATACGTTTAACCCACTATTATTATACGGGGACGCGACCGCGTCATCGCGCTTTTCATAAGCGCCGACAGGTATAGCCCTGATCTTTTCAGGAGCGACCCCAAAATCATTAATAAATAGCTCTCGATGTAGCTCGGTATCAGTGATAACCATATCCGAACTTTTAAGTATCATTTTTTCTATTCGATGAACAATTCCACTGACCAGCCGCCCCTTTTCCCCAGCCTTCTTCTCGTAGCGCAAAGCATCAGATGGAGACATCATGCTATCAAAGATCAAACGCTTGCCTAATGTCAGGAGCCGCACAGGCCAGAATATCTCATGCCCCCTGAACCCAATAATATAACAATCAGGGTTGTGTCTCAGCCTGACCTTCAGAAGCTTTATTATCGTTTGGAAATATCTCAAGAAACAGCTTGATGTGTTGACAGCCAGAAAAACATTAATATTGTCAATACTCCGCAATGCCTCTAAAAGCGTGTGCGTTCTGACATAACCAGGAAAATAATATGAAAGAACATAACATACTTTCAGCGAGTCTTGCATCATAAAAATATACTATTATATTAGCTCTTTTTTTACAAGTTCTTTTTTGATGGGCATGTTGCCCAATACAATTTAGGGGCTCCGCCCCTACGCTTCCGTTGGTCGCTACCCCGCGATATCAACAACTTACAAAGACGCTTTTTTGAAAAACATGTGAATTGTTCTATTTGGCAACAGTCCCTTGATGAAACTGAACTCTGGCTAGTTCTTTGTCAAACCGCACTCGGAGTGATTCTTAGAGCTCTGGAGCAAAAAGACGGTACCAAGGTCAGAGCAGAACCACAGAAAGCGGATTAAAATATTGACATACTCTAACCCCTGATATAATATACTCGCAAAATATACTCGTAAAAGTGATAAGACTAACATGATAAAAAGTTTTTCAGAACTGGTAAAATACAGAGAATTCCTCAAAAATCTCGTTGTCAAAGATCTCAAGGTGCGGTACAAGCGCTCATCGCTCGGGTTCCTCTGGACAATGCTTAACCCGCTCCTCATGATGCTCATACTCGCGGTGGTCTTCTCGACCATCATGCGCTTTGATGTCAAGGACTTCGCGATATTCCTGCTATGCGGGCTTCTGCCGTGGAACTTCTTCGCGCAGTCGGTGTCGATGTCGAACATGTCTATACTCAACAACGCCGGTCTGATCCGAAAAGTCTACGTACCGAGAGTCGTATTCCCGCTCAGCAACGTCTGCTCAAACCTCGTGAACTTTGTGCTGGCTTTGATTCCGCTCTTCATACTAATACCGATACTGTCACCAGACAAGCTGTTTCTCTCCGCGTTCTTTTTGCCGGTGTCTATGATTATAATATTCTTCTTCACCGCAGGGATGTCTCTGATATTCTCCACGCTGAACGTCTTCTTCCGCGATATGTCACACATCGTAGACGTCCTCTTTCAGGCGTGGTTTTATCTTACACCGATCATCTACCCGATGAAACTCATACCAGAGAAGTACATAATATATTTTGAGCTGAACCCGATGTTCTACATAATCCGATGCTTTAGGGCACCACTGTTCGATGGTGAGATCCCGGGCATGAGACCGCTAATGATTTCTGGCGCGGCGGCGGGTGTAACATTCTTGTTCGGCTGGTGGCTGTTCCATAAATACGAAAATAAATTTATCCATTATTTATAGGTACTAATGAATTCGATAGAAATAAATGACGTCTCGGTAAGGTTCCGGCTCTACCACGAAAGGGTTTTTACTCTCAAAGAGAAGGTGATAAACATCATCAAGCGTAAGAACTCCTACGAGGATTTTTACGCTGTGAATAACATCACGGTCAACCTGAAAAAAGGCGAAACTCTCGGTATTATCGGGGAGAACGGCTCGGGGAAAAGTACCCTGCTCAAGCTGATCTGCCGCGTGCTGAAACCTACTACCGGGAGCGTACTGGTCAACGGTAAGATTTCGGCTCTGCTTGAGCTCGGCGCCGGATTCGACCAGGAGCTCACCGGTCGGGAGAATATATTCCTGAACGGTTCCCTCATGGGCTTCTCCAAGCGTGAGATGCAGAAGAAATTCAAACATATACTTGAGTTCTCCGAGCTTGAGAATTTTATCGACCTGCCGGTAAAAAACTACTCATCTGGGATGTATATGCGGCTCGGGTTCGCGATAGCGACCGATGTAGACCCGGACATTCTGATAATCGACGAGATCCTCGCCGTGGGTGACTCCTCATTCCAAAAAAAGTGCGTCAACAAGATCAAAGATTTTCGGAAGCAGGGCAAGACGATCATCATCGTCACGCACAGCGACAGCATGATAAGGGAGTTCTGCGACCGCGCGCTCTGGATAAAAGACGGCAGGAAGCAGATGCTCGACTCGGCCGACCTGACGGTGTACGAATACATGAAATTCCTCCAGAAGAAGGAGAAACGCAAGCTCGAAGAAGCATACGAGCGCGGGGAGATAGGCTCTGTCACAACGAGTGAAGAAGAGCCAAAAACCGTACCGGATATAGTACCAGAGGCGGTTATAGAAGAAGCGTCTGAGCCAAAAGTAGCGATAGAAGAGCCAAGAGAAGCTACCACTGAAGAACCAGTACCAGCTGTGGAGGAGGTACCGTTCCACCAGCCACAAAGGTGGGGGAGCCACGAGATAGTAATCGACTCGCTCGAGTTTTTCTCAAGCGATCACGTAAAGAAAAACGTGTTTGATGTTGGTGAGGACTTCTACGTCAAAATAAAGTACACACCGCACGGGAAGATAGACAATCCGGCGTTCGGGCTTGAGATATTCCGCCCTGATATCCGCTCTGTGCACGCGACCAACACGTTTTTGCGCAAGGTGAAGACCGGTATCGTCGACACTCCCGGAGAAATGCTCCTGAAGTACAGCAACGTTCCATTAGGTGAGGGGGAATACGTCGTCTCCGCGTGCATAGCGAAGAAGGATGACCACGGCGTGACCGCTCCGTATGACTTTCACAAGCTGATGTACACGTTCTCGGTGTACAACCAGCTCGACAGTGAGCAGGGGCAGATCGGCGAGATATACCTAAAGCACGACTGGGAGTTGAAAAAAGGTTAATAAGTTGTCGCCATGAACTTGTTTCAGGGTCTATTTGGATATATTAGGGTTTTCAGATCCTGAAATAAATTCAGGACGACGGTTTTAGGGTTGTGCAGAAGGCTTAAAAAAAATAGGAGGTTATACATGCCATCATTTGATGTTGTATCAAAGCTCGACATGCAGGAAGTCGATAACGCGGTTAATCAGGCAGGCAAAGAGATAAATCAACGGTATGATTTTAAGGGGAGCAAAAGCGAGATCAGCCACACAGAAGACGCTATTGTTATAATAAGCGATGACGATTATAAGCTGAAAGTGGTCATCGATGTTCTGCAATCGAAATTGGTAAAGCGGAGTGTTTCACTTAAATCGCTATCTTACGGCGCGGTCGAGCCGGCAACCGGTGGTCTTGTCCGCCAGAAAATTGAGCTGGTGCAAGGCATCCCGATCGAAAAAGCGAAGCAGATGGTAAAATACATCAAATCCACCAAGATCAAGGTACAGTCACAGATACAAGGGGATCAGTTGCGAATATCCGGGAAAAAGCGTGACCTGCTCCAGGAGTGCATCGCTCTTCTAAAAGAGAAAGATTATGGCGTAGACCTTCAATTTGTCAATTTTAGAGAGTAGTACTGTGTAAAGCTACAAACAGAGGTCAAAAAAGAGTTTTTCGAGGATTATCTTATCAGGGAGTTTTCTGGATTTAAGCGCTATATCAGTCAGTAGCAGACTTTCAAACACTCTCTTTAGGTCTCTCTTCGCTATGTTGCGCGTCTGAGAAATATAATTCTTCAAAAAAAACGGGTGTATCCTGAGCGCTTTAGCGATCGCGTCATTCTTCTCGCGCTTCTCTAACCGCTCCTTGATCTCGAACAGGTTATTAAAGTGCCTGATAATCGCGCCGAGAATCGCGACCGGGTACTCCCCATGCTCAAGCATCTTTGTTAAAATCCGCAGGCTGCCCGTGAGATCCTTCTTCCCGAGACTGTCAGCCAGCTCAAAAACAGTATTCCGCCTCACATCACCGCAACACTCCTTCACATCCTTCAGCTCTATGAGCCCCTTCTCCCCGACCGAGAGCGCGATTTTCCGCAACTCCGCGTCGAGCTCGAGCAGGTTGTTCCCAATCAGCCGGATGAGGTAGTTCACCGCGTCAGAGGTGATCTTCATGTGCAAACTACGCGCCTCGGCCATGATAAACGGCGGTAGCTTATTCTCATACAGCGGCTTAAAATTGAGCACCTGTCCCTTCTTCTTGAACCGGGTAAAAAATTTCAGCCGCATATCCACCTTCTCTTTATTCGAGATAAAAATCACGCATGACGTAGCCACCGGACTCTCGATATATTTCAGAAAAGCTTTGTAATCCCTCTCCTTCATCTTCTCGGCATCCTTGACGATTATCAGCCGCTTTGGCGACATCATCGACAACATGTACGCCGAAGATAGGACGTCATCGATCGTGTTCTCAGTCAACGAGAGCTTATCAAAGCAAAACTCCTCCGCCCCCGCCGGTACAATATGCTTCGTCAACATTGCTACCGCCTTGTCGAGCAGGTACTTCTCGTCCCCTGAAAAAAAGTAATACGGCGCGACCTTATTGTCTCTTATTTCTTTGTTTAGTTTTTGGAGCGGCATACGTTAAAATCCTTCTGATATTATATCTTCTATGTCATCGATGAACTTTCCAGATATCTTTTTTATCGCCTCGCGCTTATTTCGCTGAGTGATTTTTATATCTCTACTGACGATGTACAGCTCTGAATACTCCTTGCCATCGAGTTTGTAGAGCAGCTCTTTTGACGCGCCCTTCTCCACCGAGATATCGAACGTCAAGACGGCGCTATAGCGAGTTATATCGTCAGAACCGACGTAAGACGCGGCGACACTCCTAAAATCTTTGACTGTGCATCTGAAAACCGAGCCGCTTTCCGTAGCTCCCCCCCTCACCAACCAGCCGTTCTTGGTGAATAGCGTCGTCAGGTCATCTTTCAGCAGAAGCTTGAGTTCGGGCTCAAACGTAGCGTTGTTGACGATGATACTCCTGAAATAATCGGTCTGAGGGATACCGATGCGGTGGCTCTTAAAATGGTAACCACAGCCCTGCATAATAGCGAAAAACACACCGAGAGTTACCGCGAGCGTAATTTTTTTGATACTCACCTTTTTCATGCCGATAAGATAAGCTTATAATCAGGTTTTGTCAATTGCTTTTCGGCTGTTATAACGCTTTTTCTAAAGTGGAGTGTTCCCAAAGAGCGATTTTTTTTATGTTCTCGAAAAAAACGGCGGTGTAACTGCCTGAAAAAATGGGCTGATAGCAGAAAATACGCACTCATAAAAAGCCATATAAACTTGTGTTGACAATCCCCCCCAATAAATACGTTATTTTTACTCTGCGATACACTATTGTCAAAACTGTTGTCAGGTGAGGTAAGGGTGAAGGATAGGTCGAGATAGCGCCAGCGTTTCTCAACATGACTATAATGTTTGTACCACGTAGTCTTTGCTATTCAAGGTTATCAACCACAATGTTTCCTTCACTGTTGCGATATACTTGCTGATTAAACTCTACTTGTAGGAGTTTATCACCTCTCATTTTAAGCCTGTAAAAATCTAAACCAGAAAAGTAGAGCTCCACGTCATCATTACAACCCTTTAACATTCTTTTAAACTCACCAACAGTTATTATTGATTCTTCTGTTGCCATTTCTTCCCTCCTAAATAATTATTTGTATAAAACAAACATGATATAATCATTAATAAATAAAAATGCAAGCGATAACCACTATATTTTGTATGGATATTTTAAACAGACACAATATATAGAAAGAAAATTGCTTTATTTACCGAAAAAGACCTCTGCATAGCCCAGAAAAACGTCATCGCGAGCGGAGCGTGGCGATTTCGCATTTAATGATTACAGTGGGTTATGAGATTGCCACGTCGTTCCACTCCTCGCAATGACAGGTCGCGCAGAGGTATTCGAAACCATCGAAAGGTCTTTCTATAAATTGATCAATTCAGCAGGTTAGATTCTGATCAAGCTTTAGCGAATCTGACAAAATGTGTGTAGTACTAAATGAATGATATGATTGAAACATAATATAACGATGGTGGTGAATGTATACCTAACGTCGGGTTAAAAAATACAACCCGACCACCTGTTATTGCCATTTTTTCTAAGATCCGCTCCGCTTAATCAAAACACCCCGGCAACGCCACCAGGTAATGACGCGTTATACAGAGGCGCGTGTGGCAATAAATCACGGTCGAGCTCAGGAGCAGAAGAGTTCACTGATACTTTTTTCCAGACATCGACTTCTTTGAAGTTCGCGCCACACGTACCGCTCGAAAAAGTCGTTGTAAGAGTGTTGCCGCTGTAACTGAATAACAGGTCATAATTACAGTCGCCAGACTGCGGCACTACCGACAAAGTGTAATTATTTTTGACAGAAACCGTAAACAAAACCGTAGCCTCATTACCGTCAACGGTGATTGTTTGGGTACATACGCCGCTCTGAGAGATGACAAATGACCCGCTGACAGAAGAATAGTCATCATCTGAAAAGACCGTACCGTCATCACGTGTGACAGTAAAACTATCGAGAGAATATGTTCCGACGAGCGTACTGAGTGTTATACTGCCCGAGCTGTCACTGTCGTCCTCTTCTTCGTTCGGGGTCAGGTCTGCCGCGCAACCGAACAAAGAGAAGAGAGTCAGTATCTGCAATATAAACAAATACTTTGAGATTCGTTTCATTATTCCTCTGCTATGCTCCGCTATTTAGTCACAACAATACTGAGAAGTCTGTTGGTTATGTATACCATTTTTTTAATCTCCTTGCCGTCAATATGCTTCTGCACTTTTTCGCTGGCGAGAGCGATGTTTCTCACGACATCTTCAGAGGAGTCCTTCGCGATAATGAGTTTGTCACGCACCTTACCGTTTATCTGCACGACGATCGTGACCTCATCATCAACTACAAACGCCGGGTCGTACTTCGGCCACTGCCGCTTTGTGACGCTTGTGTCATGCCCGAGTTTTTCGTGCAACTCCTCGCAGACATGCGGTATGAATGGCGACATGAGCACAATAATATTGTCAAGCGCTGTCCTTAACGCCCAGCGAATACTGCTGTCATCACTGTTCAGATTGACAAGGTAAAGCTTGTTCACCAGCTCCATCACCGCACTGATAGCGGTATTAAAGTGGAAGCTGTCATTAATATCGTCAGAAACTTTTTTGATCGTCTTGTGCGTCGCCTTCCTCAGCGCCTTAGCTTCATCTGAAAGCTCATCAGGCGTTTGAATAGCCGCCGGACTACTGATAAGCTCAAGGTTTTCCATCACAAGGCGGTGGATACGGCTGATGAACCTGAACGAGCCCTCTACCCCCTTGTCGTTCCAATCCAAGTCACGTTCCGGCGGTGCCGCGAACAGCGTAAAAAGCCTTGTAGTATCCGCGCCATACTTCTCTATCAGCGCACTCGGGTCTACTGTGTTCCCTTTTGACTTCGACATTTTCGTGCCATCTTTTATCACCATCCCCTGGGTCAACAGGTTCTTAAACGGCTCGTCAACATCCCAATAACCGAGGTCTCTGAGTACTTTTGTGAAAAAACGCGAGTAAAGCAGGTGCAAGATAGCGTGCTCAATACCACCGATATACTGATCGACACTCATCCAATAGCGGGTAGCGTCCTCGTCAAACATGTTGCTCGCGAGCTGCGGGGAGCAGTACCGCGCGAAGTACCATGACGACTCGACAAAAGTATCCATAGTATCTGCTTCGCGCTTTGCGTCACCGCCGCACTTCGGACATTTGACATTCGCGAACTCCTCGATATCCGGTAACGGTGACTTGCCGACCGTCTCTATGTTCGCGTCTAACGGCAACACCACCGGCAGATCGCTGTCAGGCACCGGCACAGCGCCGCACTTGTCACAATTTATGATCGGTATCGGACTCCCCCAATAGCGCTGGCGGCTTATGCCCCAATCACGCAGGCGGTAGTTTACCTGCCTCTTACCGAGACCGTTATTCTCAACATAGTCGGCTATTTTTGGCAGGGCATCGCTGTTTTTTATACCGGTGAACTCACCGGAATTGTGCAGGACCCCCTCTTTCAGATACGCCTCTGTCATTTCAGCGGCCTCGATATTCCCTTCTGGCGGCTGAATAACGACATTGATCGGTATGTCGTACTTTTTGGCGAATTCAAAGTCACGCTGATCGTGCGCGGGGACGGCCATAATAGCGCCGGTACCGTAATCCATCAGCACAAAATTCGCTGTATAAATTGGTATTTTGTTGTTATTGAAAGGGTTTACGCAATACGCCCCGGTGAAAACGCCCTCTTTTTCATTCGCGTCTTCAGTTCGGGTCGCTTTGTCCTCTTTTGACATCCTCTCAACAAACTCTCTGACGCTCGCCTCTTCTTCCTTCCCTGCGCAAAGCTTCATCGTAAGTGGATGCTCAGGGGCGAGGCTCACAAAAGTCGCCCCGAATATCGTGTCCTGACGTGTGGTGAATATTTTTATTGAAAGATCACTGTCCGCTACGGGGAAATCGACCTCGACGCCGATGCTCCTCCCGATCCAGTTTTTCTGCATTGTAAGAACGCGCTCTGGCCATCCTGGGAGTTTATCGCAAAACTCTAGTAGCTCATCGGCATAATCGGTTATCTTAAAAAACCACTGCTCAAGTTCTTTTTTCGCCACCTCGTTTGAGCATCGCCAGCAGAGTCCATCCTCTACCTGCTCGTTCGCGAGTACTGTCTGACATGGTTCGCACCAGTTTACGAAAGACTGTTTTTTGTAGACCAGTCCCCGTTTGAACATCTTGGTGAAGAGCTGCTGCTCGTGCTTGTAATAGTCGGCGTCGCATGTAGCGAGTTCACGCGTCCAGTCATAGCTGAACCCGAGACGCTTGAGTTCGCCTCTCATATAATCGATATTGTTGCGCGTCCATTTTGCCGGGTGCGTCTTATGCGCTATCGCGGCGTTTTCAGCGGGCATCCCGAACGCGTCCCATCCCATAGGGTGCAAGACGTTGAACCCCTGCAAGACTTTATAGCGAGCGATAACATCGCCGATAGAGTAGTTTCTGACATGCCCCATGTGTATCCTGCCAGAGGGGTAAGGGAACATCTCAAGAACGTAATATTTTTTTCGCGAATCATCTTCGGTAACGTTAAAGAGTTTGCTTTCCTCCCATTTTTTTTGCCACTTCGCTTCAATCGCCGCCGGATTATACTTTAGTAGTTCAGTCATTTCATCTCCAATAACATAAGGTATTAGTAATGGGCAACCTGCCACAACCAATTATTATTTTAGCTGTGCAGAGGTCTCTATCAATTAAAGACTCCTGCGCAACTCCAAAACCGTCGTCCTGAATTTATTTCAGGATCTGGTAATCCTAATAAATCCAAGTAGATCCCGAAACCAGTTCGGGACGACGGCAGTAGTTTTTATACATAAAAACAGGTTGTGCAGAAGTCTTAATTATTATTTTATTTAAGTCAGCGGCTAGATTTTATGCTTAAATTACAAATATTTCAAGTCTTTTTTAGAGGAGTTACCCCATTTTTCCAATAAAATGATGTCGTATGAGCTCAACTCCCCTCTTGAGGCGGCGCGATGCCCGGTGGTACCGCTTCTGGTGAGGAATGTAAGCTCTTGATTTTATGTCAAAATATCAACACGTCACAAAAAAATCACCATATCACCCCGCCTCTGTGACCTCTGTGGTTAACCGAGCCACTCAGCCCCATCTTTTCTTGACATAGATTATTACTTTTGGTATCTTGAACATAAGCGGTTCAGAAAGCTTTTTACCAAAAAATGAAAATCCGATATCCTAAGGAGATACATCTTATGAAAAAAACTACGTTGCTGTCAATACTCTTTGTTTTTATGCTTTGCGGGGTCAGCTCCGCGCAGATGTACGAGTCGAATGTTGAGGTGGGCGCGGGGCTTTACGTCTCCGGTGAAGAGGGTATCTCTAGCACGGGTGAGCTGAATCTAGGCTACTCGTTCGGCGTTTACGAGTCGCTCCACGCGAAGACTTTTGTCAGTGCGTACTCACTCAAGCCCGATGACGACTACAAGACTTATGACGAGACCGGTACGGACTTCGAGAACATCCCGACTGTTAATGTAGGTATCTCGGTATATAATTACTTCCCTGTCGGTGTTACGGCTGACCTTTTCCCAGAGATCGGGGCGTATATGTCATATCAGAGCATCGAGTTCAAAGACGCGAGTGGTGTTCTTAATAAGGATGAGGCGTTCGGTGGCGGGCTTATTCTTGGTGGTGGTATCAGGATAAACCAGCGCTTCAAAGCGTCCCTGCATTACAGGATCCAGTCAAGTGACGTTGATGATGGTGGTGTCTCCGCTCAGGTAGCGGTTATATTTTAGTGCTGTAATAGGCATAAACAACCATGCGTAGGACAGGCGTCCCGCCTGTCTGACAGCCGGGCAATCCAGATTGACCGATTATCCCACGAAGATCAACGAAATAACCGTTGACAATAGCCGTGTATCTCGATTATAATGAAAGACTTGAAATTTTCCAGGAGGATTGGTTGAATATACTTGTTACCGGTGGGGCGGGTTTTATCGGATCTCACCTTTGCGAAGAGTTGCTTAAAAATAATAGTAACAACATTTACGTCATCGACAACCTTTCTACAGGCACACTTGACAACATCGCGCACTTAAAGGAGAATGAACGCTTTCATCTTGTCATAGACACGATAAAGAACGAAGCGATCATGTCTGAGCTGATATACAAGTGCGACGCGGTGTTTCATCTTGCCGCGGCGGTCGGGGTGAAGCTCATCATGGAGCAACCGGTGGAGACGATTGAGACAAATATCCTCGGTACCGAGATAGTTCTTCGGTACTGCAACAAGTTCAAGAAGAAAGTGCTAATAACCTCCACAAGCGAGGTGTACGGTAAGCATGAGGAGCATACGCTCTCTGAGACCGACAACCGCGTTATGGGGCCGACGCAACTGCACCGCTGGGCTTACGCCGGAAGCAAGGCGCTCGATGAGTTTCTCGCGTTCGCGTATTACAAGGAGAAGAAGCTCCCAGTGGTGATTACGCGCCTCTTCAACACTGTCGGACCGCGCCAGACCGGGCAGTATGGCATGGTGATTCCGCGATTTGTGCAGTCCGCGCTGTTGGGCAAGCCGATAGCGGTATATGGTGACGGCAAGCAGTCCAGGAGTTTTTTGTACGTGATGGACGCGGTGAAGGCGCTGGTTAAGCTGATGGATACCGAGAGCGCGATCGGCAACCTGTTCAACGTCGGGCATGGTGATGATATCTCGATATCTGACCTCGCTCATCTTGTGAAAAAGCTGACAAACTCCTCGTCAGAGATACAGTATATCCCTTATGATGATGTTTATGGTAGCGGGTTTGAGGATATGCGCCGCCGCACACCGGACATCTCTAAGCTGAACAAACTAATCGATTTCGCACCGACAAAAAACATCGAAGGCATCTTAAAAAAGGTAATTGAATACTTTAAACAGTAAGCTAAATCATGGAACTTTACATCTATATTTATATATACGTTATGGCTTTCGCGTTGTCGTTCGCGCTAGTACCGCTCTGCAAAAAGATCGCATTCAGGTTCAACATCCTTGACCACCCCGGTCACAGGAAGGTACACTCAAATTCTAAGCCGCTCTTAGGTGGTGTCGCTGTTTTTGTAGCTTTTAACGCGACGATAATCCTGAATATCCTTGGGTTTTACTATCTGAAAAACACCAATCTATTACAGAAATTTATGTCCGGTTCGACGATAAATATCTTCAACCGTCTACCGGACAGTCAAGAAAGGATCATCTATTTTTTAGCTGGTGGTTTGATAATCTTCATCGTTGGTCTTCTCGATGACTCGATCGGGCAGAATTTCCCGGTCAAGGTGAAGACGCTCGGACAAATACTCGCCGCTGTGGTACTGCTTTTTAGCGGTGCGAAGATCGACTTTATGCACAACGCTTTCTTGAGCTACGCTATTTCGCTTATATGGATCGTCGGGATATCAAACTCGTTCAATCTGCTAGATAATATGGACGGACTGTCGAGCGGTGTCGCGATCATCGCGTCGTTTATATTCATGCTCCTTGCCATATCGCAGGGGCAGATGTTCACCGTGATGGTGCTCTGCGCTTTCATCGGCGCGCTCATGGGGTTCTACCCGTTCAACGTATATCCGTCCACAATATTCCTCGGGGACGCTGGCTCGCTTTTCATCGGCTATGTCGCCGCGTCATTGACGATATTCCAGTCATACGCGACTGGTGGCAGCTCTCCGATTCTGGCGGTGTTGACCCCGGTGTTGATACTGAGCGTTCCACTTTTTGATACATTCTCGGTCATAATCATACGCCTGAAAGAGCGTCGCCCGATATATGTCGGGGACAAAAAACACCTGTCGCACCGGCTCGTGGAGCTCGGTATGACTCAGCGGCAGGCAGTCTGGTTTATTTATCTGACTACGGTTGCGCTCGGTGTCGGCGCGCTTCTCCTCCCTGACCTCAAAAGCTGGGGCGGAATTGTTATCATCTTACAATCTATCACGATCATATCGCTTATATCTCTTCTGATGTTCTTTGGTATCAGAAAAAGGCTGAACAAATAAATGGCCGCTGTAAAATCTCCAATCCTAAAACGTATTGTCCGTGATCTTATCGTCGGACTCTTCTACACCGTAAGGGCGGTCGCGCGTGCTCTACCGCTGAAAGTCAGCCTGAGGCTCTGCGCTTTTTTGGGTCGGCTCTGTTTTCACGCGCTACCGTACGAAAGGAAGATCGCGCTCAGAAATATCACTTCTTCCTTTCCTGAAAAAAACGATACCGAGGTCAGGCGTATAGCGAAGGAATCATTCATCCACCTCGGTATATGCCTCTGTGAGATACTTAACATGCCGAAGATCATACGGCGTTTCGATGAGTTTGTGACGATTGAGGGCACTGAGCATATACAGGACGCGACGAAGGAGAATGGGTGTATTTATATCACCGGACACGTCGGAAACTGGGAGTTGATGGCGGCTTACCTGGCGCATATCGGGTTTCATATCACCCCGATCGCGAAAGAGCTGTATGACACGCGGCTGAATGATGTGCTGGTAAAACTGCGGGCACAAAGCGGCGTTCACACGATATTGCGGGACAAGCCGGACACGTCGAAAAAGATCATCAGGGCTCTGAAAGGTGATGGTGTTTTAGGGATGCTCATCGATCAGGACACT
>JAJRXV010000085.1 GCA_024276115.1 Deltaproteobacteria bacterium | reverse complement strand
GCGGCGATCATCTCCCGGATAAAAATCATGGCGAAGCTGAACATCGCCGAGCGACGTCTGCCGCAGGATGGTCGGATAAAACAGCGGGTACTCGGCAGGGAGATCGACTTTCGGGTCTCTACCGTACCGACTTATTATGGTGAGAGTGTTGTCCTGAGGATTCTTGATCGCTCCAGCGTTATACTTGATATGAAGCGGCTTGGGTTCCCGCAGGATTATTTAGAGAAGTTTGAGTCTGTGATAAAAAGACCTTATGGGATGCTGCTCGTCACCGGTCCGACCGGTAGTGGTAAGACGACCACGCTTTACGCCGCGCTCAGTGCGCTCAACAATGAAGAAAAGAAGATAATAACAATAGAAGACCCTGTGGAGTATCAGATAAACGGTGTCAACCAGATTCAGGTCAAGCCGGCGATCGGACTCACATTCTCAAACGGGCTTCGCTCGATCGTCCGGCAGGATCCCGACATAATCATGGTCGGTGAGATACGTGACGCAGAGACCGCGGGTATCGCGATACAGTCCGCGCTTACTGGTCACTTTGTTTTCAGCACATTGCATACGAACGATTCTTCTGGCGCGATATCGCGTCTGCTTGATATGGGGGTTGAGGATTATCTCATCTCCTCGTCACTGCTCGCGGTGCTGGCGCAACGGCTTGTGAGGGTAATCTGCCCGGCGTGCAAGGAGGAGATAAACGCGTCTGATGAGTTGATGTGCGAGATTAGAGCGCATACTACTGCCGGTGTCGGTGGCAGGTTCTTCAGAGGTCGCGGCTGTGACAGTTGCGGCAATACCGGCTACAAAGGGCGGCTTGGGATTTATGAGCTGTTGATAGTGAGTGACGGAATAAAGAACCTTATACTGAAAAAAACGGACGCGTCAACGATAAAAAAACTCGCAGTGAGTGAAGGCTTGCGGACTATGTGGGACGATGGTTGGACAAAAATAAACGCAGGTATCACCACAGTGGAAGAAGTTATGCGGGTGACAAGCGTCTAAAGAGTGAAAAAATAAGAATTATTAATTAAGAATTATTGTACTCGTAGGGGCGAACCTTGTGTTCGCCCGGTAAAACTAATATCATGCCAAATTATTATTACAAAGCGATAGAAGAGGGCGGTGGCGTTGTCACCGGTGAGCTTTTCGCCGACGAGGAGAGGGTTGTCGTCGAGGAGTTGCAGTCGAAAGGGCTCATCCCGCTTAGCGTAAGCTTAACCGGTAGCAAGAGCTCATCGTCATTTTCTATGCCTGAGCTTTTCTCCAAGGTCAAGCAGAAAGAGGTGTTGGATTTTACGCAGGAGTTTTCGACGTTGATCGCCGCCGGTATGCCGATCGACAAGAGCCTGAGGATACTCCTTGACGTAACCGATGGCGACAAGCTGAAGAGTATCATCAGCGAAGTCCTCTATTCGGTAGAGGAGGGCAGCACCCTCGCCGACGCGTTCGCAACTCACCCGAAGGTGTTCTCACGGTTATACGTGAACATGGTGCGCGCCGGAGAGGCCGGTGGTGTGCTTGATCTCGTGCTTGACAAGCTCTCAGAGTTCCTCGAAAGCTCCCAACAGATGCGGGAGTATATCGTCTCCGCGCTTATATACCCGGCGCTACTCGTTTTTGTGGGGCTATCGTCTGTTATAATCCTGATGACTTTTGTCATCCCAAAATTCACCGTTATGTTCGCCGATATGAACAGGGCACTACCGACCTCAACTCAGCTTTTGATCGATATAAGCGATTTCCTCACCGATTATTATCTGTTGATCGGGGTGGGGCTTATCGCGCTCTTCACGCTCTTTAAGAGCTATGTCAATACAGATAGCGGTCGGCGGTCGTATGATTCGCTGAAGCTAAAGACCTTTCTGCTGAAAGACCTTATCCGCAAGATAGAGGTCGCGCGCTTTTCCAAGACTCTTGGTGTGCTCATCAAGAGCGGCGTACCGATAATCAACGCTCTCAGCATAGTGAAGGATATAATAGAAAACAGGGTGATCTCAGATTCTATCTCAGATGTCCTGCGTGGTCTTAAGGAGGGTGAGGGTATCTCGCGCCCGCTCAAGTTGACCGGGCAGTTTCCACCGCTGGCGTTACACATGATAGTCGTCGGGGAGGAGACCGGCAAGCTAGAGGAGATGCTGATCAAGGTCTCTGACAGGTACGATAAAGACGTTCGAAATTCGTTGAAGCGGCTCATCGCTTTGATAGAACCTATGATGATACTTCTTATGGGAGTCGTCATCGGTTTCATCGTAATATCTATGTTAATGGCTATTTTCAGTATAAACGACATACCGTTCTAACCAAAAACTTCTGTTGTAAAAATAAAGTAAAAAGTGAATAATTATTCCATAAAATAGTGCATTTTTTTTAAGTATGTGCTATAAACTTTTTATTATAGTTAAGAACCAAAATGAAAAATTATTTCTGGTTTGCATATTGTTTGGGAGGTGTTTTAGATGTACGAAGAAAGTAAGAGAAAAAAAGGAGCTTCGCCGGGCTTCACAATGATTGAGCTGGTTATAGTGGTCATTATCATCGGTTTGATGGCTGGTCTTGTCACACCGGCAGTCATGAGACGGCTTGACTCATCAAAACAGAATACCACGCTGGTGCAGATCGAGGGCTTTTCCGGTGCGTTAGACGGCTTCAGGCTCGATGTTGGGCGATACCCGACGACGCAAGAGGGGTTGCAGGCTCTGCGTGAGAAACCGGCGACAAACGCTAAGGGCTGGGTAGAACCGTATTTGAGGAAGGAGATACCGCTTGACTCGTGGGGCAACAAGTATGTTTATAAATCCCCCGGCGCGGAGGGCAGAAAATTTGAGATCATATCTTATGGCGCTGACGGTAAAGAGGGCGGTGAAGGGTTTGATCAGGATCTTGTCAGTTGGAGAGGATTAAAACAATGACAGCGAAGCGGAAGAGCGCGAAGAAATCCAGACTCCTTGACGTAATACTGATTGTCCTTATCATAGCGGCAGCAGGGTATTACGTCGGTACAATGAAGCGAACGCCAAAAGATAACTCCGCCGTAAAGTACAAAAAAGCTAAAGCGGATATATTAAAGTTCAGTAAAGCGTTAGAAGTGTTCAAGAAAGATGTCGGGCGCTACCCGTCGTCACGCGAGGGTTTGCTCGCGTTGATGGTAGCGCCTACAGAGAGATCGCAGGGGTGGAATGGCGCTTATATCTTAGAGGTGCCACCAGACCCATGGGGTAATCTATATGTATTCCGCTCCCCTGGATATCGGCGTGATTATGACATAATCAGTTTTGGTCCTGATGGGCTTCAGAATGGAGAAAACTTTCAAGGGGATATTGTAAACTGGCAGAACGAAAGAGAAAAATAGCGAGGGGATTTACCCTCATTGAGCTGGTAATCGTACTCGCCATTATCGGTATCTCAGTATCCATCGTGCTGCCGGGCTTTTTACGCGATACAGGTAAGGCGAACTACAAGAGCGATCTGAAAAAGATCTACTCCACGATAAGATACGCGCGCAGCAAAGCGATATTCAGTGGAGACGCGCATTCTGTCTGGTTTGATATAGAAACCGGCGCTTATTGGTTAGAGGGGCATGATAAGATGAAGCTCTCCCCAGGGAGCAGTTTTCTGAAGGTTGAAGTAGTTCGGATAAAAGAAGAGGATACGAAGGTAAAGCGTATAGATTTTAATTCTGACGGTAGTACAACCGGCGGCAGAATAACCGTGGCGAAGGGTGACGAGACAGCTGTGATAGAGGTTAACCCGTTCGACTCAAAGGTGGTCATAAAGTGAGAGAGGCCAGCCGCAATCGAAAAAGAACACGTGGTTTCACGCTTTTAGAGGTGATGGTGGCGGTGTCGATCCTTTCTATCAGTGGGGTGGTCGCTATGCAGATAATTTCTATGGCGATGCGGAACATCGCGAAGACGAAGGACTATTCGATGCTCGCGATCGCCGCGGAAAACGAGATGGAGCTGCTTTTGGCTAAGGAGAAGTTTGAGGAGAAGGATTCGGTTGAGGTAGAGAGGGACGATTACACGCTCAGCTACAGTGTCGTGTTGCTAGAGAGTGGCGCGGATGAGACAGGTGCTGAGAGTGATGGCGTTAGGTTGAAAAACGGATCACACAAAATGTTTGAGGTGGTTCTCAATATCACTGATAAAAAAAGCCCTGAAAAAAGAAATTACTCTTTAACCGCCTTAAAGTTTGTAAATAATGTGGCGGTTGTTAAGAATTAAGAATGATGAATTAAGAATGAAAAAATTAAGTTTAAAAAAAATCGCGATTTTTTTAATACAACAGAAGGGGGCGGCATGATGCCGCGGTCAACACATTAGCAAAGAACAATGGTCTCTCAAAATTTGAAAGTTTTGTAGGTTATTGTTCGACTTATTTAATTAAAAGAGGAGATATTAATATGAAAAAAATATTTAAAAAACGATCATTACCAATTATAATTATTTTAACGGCGGCGCTGACGCTGTTTTTGCTTCAAGGGTGCGCAACGTCCCCGAAGAGTATGTCAGATGATATGGGTGAGCAGGTAAACCATAATACTCAAGAGAGGCTGAACGAGCGGATAAATGAGTACTGGTCGGCAAAAGTAAAATCGGATTACAAAAAGACGTATGAATATGAGTGTGCAGAGCTTAGGAACTATGAGACTATGCCGATGTATTATGGTAAAAAGCTCGCGAAAGGCGATCCTAAGAGAGGTCAGTATAAGATAATAGAAATCAAAGCTACGGATGAAGAGAATGTATATCGTGTTTCTTTGAGAGTGCCTACAGAAGTCGCGTTGCCGATAGGTACCGGTGGTCACATGATAAGTATTCCGGTGAAGGAGCTGTGGTTATTCGAGAATGGAGACTGGTACAGAAAGAGTCTTAACTATAAATCACCTAATGAAGATATTCTTAATGAAATTAAAGAAGACCAAAGGAAAAAGAACAAACAGTAGGCTATACGGAGACGATCACCGACTCAGTAACAACGCTGGCTTTACACTCGTCGAGGTCGTGATCTCTTTGACTATTGTTTCACTGATCATGGTAATAATATTCTCCCTGCTCAAGCTCAGTTATTCGTCGCGGGAGAAGGTGGAGCGTGTGATCACAGATACCTGGCGCAAGAGGATCAGCAACACTGTCCTTTCGCGCCAGGTATCGTCGTATTTTCCGTACCCGATGGACGCGGACCCATCTGGAGCGACGCCGTTTTTTGTCGGTCGCCCGCAGAGTATGAGTTTTGTTACCTCGTATTCTATCAGTTTCGGTTCTGACGCCGGAATCATCCTCGCGAGATATACAATCAAAGATGATGATGACGCTGGTTGTCGGCTTGATGTTTTTGAAGATGTCATACAAAATCTCGACACGGAAAAACCAGAAGAGTACTACAAGAACAAAACTATCACTGTCATGAAAAGTGATAAAAAGTTGCGGTTTAAGTTCTTTGATAAAAAAAGTGGTACATGGCTCGATGAGTGGGCTGTGTACAGGCAGAGCGCACCGGATATGGTAATGATAAACGAAGTTGTAGACTCAGCGGGTGCGACTTCGAACGCGCCGTTTAAAGTGATACCGATCCACGCGACTATGCCTGCTAATGTGGGGCTCAACTGATGCGCCGCCAGCATGAACAGGGCTTCGCGCTTATGGTCGTCTTGTGGGTGATGGTGCTGATTACAGTCATCGCGCTTGAGCTGTCGCTCACTTCGCGGCAGGAAGTGCAGGTGACCGGCAGCTACCTGAAGCATGTCAAAGTGAGCTTCGCCGCTCGCTCCACGCTCGAAAGTATGGTGGAGCACATCCTCGCGAACTACTATAACCCGGGTTTTACGGACTTTGGCGCGGATGAGGTTAAGGTATACTTTGAAAAACTTAACGATTCTTATTCGGTTATCAAGGTGGTAGATGAGGATCATAAGGTCAATCTTGGTAGTCAGCCCGCCGCGGTGTTGATCAATGTATTCAGCCGTATCGGGGTGGAAAACAAAAAAACGCTCGAGATAGTCGATTGTATCGATGACTGGATCGACCCTGACGAGCTACACCGGTTGAACGGCGCTGAGGATGATTATTATGAGTCGCTACCGATACCGTATGAGGCGAAGGACGCGCCACTGCTTACAGCTTTTGAGTTACTGCTGGTGAAGGGTATAACTAAAGATATATTTTACGGCGCTAAGAGGGATGATTTCAGCATAATTAATTTAGATATCCTAAAAGAAGATGGTAAGAAGTACAGGGTGGTAGAGTTAAAAGACGTTGATTTGACAGCCGGGAAAAGACCGGAGAAAAACGGGCTGATCGAGCATGTGAGAGTCTCTGAGAGGCTTAACATCGTAAAAGCCACAAAAAGCGACTTGCAGGGGTTTGGTTTTAACGAGAAGGATATCGAGAAGATATTACCGAGGCTGAAGAAGGTAAGAAGCGTAAATGAGCTTATCAAAGCTATAGGAAATAAAAAATATGACGAGATAAAAGATGAGATCGAAATCGTTAACAAAAACATATTTAATATTACTATCGAGACAACAAGCGATGATGGCAGTGTGAAAAAAAGAATATACGCTAAGGTGAAGTTTGATGACAGCTCGGCAAATAAATACAGATACCTAGAGTATAAAGAGGGCTTTTAGCCAAAAGGAAACAGTATGCAGTTAAACAATTTGTTCTTAATCGATTTTTCTTCTGATAAGATCGCGCTTTCTGTTTTTGAGCGCGCGCGGAAAAAGGTCGTGCTGAAAGACGCGTACTTCTTTGAGACCGGTAGTTTTCAGAGCCCGGCTCAACGTGACGCTTTCATATCTGATGAAATCAAGAACTTTTATTTCAAGAATTTAAAATATATAAAAAGCTGTTCAATAGTCCTGCCGCGCGCTGAGTCGCTCGTCTTTTTTGTTGAGTTTCCGCGCAGTGTGTTAGAAAACCTCAGCAATGTCATAAGCTTTGAGATAGAGAAGTATATACCTTTCCCGAAGAAAGACGCGGTATACTCACACAGGGTAATAAGTAAGACAAAAACATCGGTCAGGGTGATGATCACCGCGACAAAGCGGGAGATTCTGAACCGTTACCTCGGCATCTTCCAGCGTGACGGCATAAAGGTGGACTCTGTTGAGGTAAAGACAGTACCGCTCTGCAACTACGCGGAGGTGTTTAAGGGGTGCGGCTCCGGTGACGCTTTTTTGATTGACGCGGCTGAGAGTGGTTTTGAGATAATAGAGTTTAAGGGCGGTGAGATAGCGATATCAAAATCGGTACCGGCGCGCTTCAAATCCATAGCCGATAAAGCCGGGTTTTTGAAAAAAGTTACCGCTGAAGTCGAGTGCTTGGCGCCGTCAGCGAAGGATTCTCCGGCGATATACCTGATGAGCTCGAGGGAGGAGATCCATTCCCTCTTTACGGATGATGAGAGTGTGAAGGCGGTCGATTACAACGCATCGAGTGCTTTGGTTGACAGCGCGATAAGCAGCAACAAGTGCGCTCTGTTTACGTCTATACTTTCTGCCGCCGGTAAATTTGGTATCGGTCGGGTCAACCTAAACCTTCTCTCTAGCGATGAGGAAAAAAAAGAGCCACGCTTCAAGTACGCTCTCACAGCTCTTCTTTCAGTTGGGTTGGTGGCGAGCCTCGCGGTCTGGGCATTTTTTATGTTTACTACCCAGCGGCAAAAACTAGATACAGTAAATAGCTACCTTAGCGATTATAAGAAGCTGGCGTTCAGTGTGGAAGAAGTAAGGACGGGTGCCGAGACGATCCAAAAGGAGCTTGATCTGATAAAGACGATCGTCAGGGACGACAAAAAAATGCAGAATGTCATCAAGGAGCTGACACTCCGAATACCTGACGATTCCTGGCTTTCTGGGTTTGATTACCGGAACAAAAAGTTTTACATCAAAGGGATGACTACCTCGGCGACAGGACTGATATTTAAGCTTGAGGCCTCACCGATGTTTCAGAATGTGAAGCTGACCTCATCTATAATCAATAAAAATAATGGTTTAGAGGTGTTTAGTATTCAAGGGGAGGTGCTGTGATGAATCGAAACAGGTCGCTGTTAATCACTATCGCGGTTATCCTCGCCACTGTTTTTGCCGGGAATATTTTGTATGAGAGTGTCTACTCGAGATACACGAGCGGTGAAAGTGAGCTAGAACAGAAGGTGTACCAGCTCAAGCGTTTCAGAAGAGTTATGCTGAAAGGTGAGGCGGTGAACAGCGAGAGTGTGGCTCTAAACATGCTTTACAGCGGAGTTCGCTCCCGAATGCTCAAAGTGGGTAGCGAATCGATCGCGCTGGCGAAGCTCCAGAAGAAGATAAAAGAGATCGCGAGCGGTTCGGCGATAACAGTAAACAATTACAACGATACTGACAATATTAAATTCGGGCGTTACCTGAAAGTCGGTGGACAGTTCTCCATCCACTGCCTGATGCGTGATTTTAGCGATTTTTTGCACCAGCTCGAAAACAGCGATATATACATTAATGTCGCTGACATAAAGATACAGGGAATCAATGAAAATCCGCTTGTCAAAATCAGGCTCAAGGTATATGGTCTCGCCGAGATCATTGATGGAGGCTTAGATGACTAAAACTCTGATTAATGTTATATTGCTCTTAGCGTTGCTCTTTGCCGCTGACAAAGCGTATAATTCTTATCTTATGTCGGCTGAAACTTTTGAGTTCGCGCTAGGAGAAAAGGCGGATGTCGTGGCTCTGGAAACTCCGCCCGGGCTTAAAGCGCTTACGGCGAAATCCGCTTCTCTACAGCAGTTCAGCGCGATTTACGAGAAAAACCTGTTCAGCCCAGAGCGTGAGGCGTACAAACCGCCGGTGGAGCCGGTAGTTGAGGAAGAGCCGCCGCCACTCCCGCCACCAGCGCCCATAGAGGTGATAACTAAGCCGCGCGTGCTTCTGCGTGGCGTGTTGAGTGTTGACGATATCAACTACGCTCAGATCGAGAACCCGCAGTCTAAGCAGACGGTCTACAGGAGTGGGGATGAGATCCAGGGTTTTAGGATAATGGAGATACTCTCTGAAAAAGTCGTCATAAAAAAGGGCGACACTGTTTTCAGTATATTGCTTTTTGACAAGGATATGGAAGCGCGAATGCCGAAATATAAGCCCGCAAAGGCTACAGTGCCGGT
>JAJRXV010000084.1 GCA_024276115.1 Deltaproteobacteria bacterium | reverse complement strand
TTTATAAACGCCTTAATAGCCGTTGTCAGCGTAGTATTGTCGTTAAACCGCCAGCTAAGTTTGTCGAGCTCATTCCCCTCAATACTCTTCACCATAAGTGAGCCGAACCCTCTTCTGCTACGCGCGCCAAGCCCACCGAACGTAATCCACGCCCATAGCGATCGCTCCACTTTATGCCGGTCGTCCTCGCTTAGAGCTGGTTTGAACAGCAGGTTAAGCGTAAAGGTTTTGCCTTTTGTGAAATAAGGGCGTTCAGCTTTGTTTTTCATTATCGCACCATAACCTAAGTAAGCGGTGTGTTTGTCGAATCCATCACCTTTTTGACCGGCGGCGGCTTGGGGTCTGTCAGTAATCCGCAGTAGTACGCCGGATTGCCTGCCGGTGCTACCGAAGATGCGCGCTTCTTCCTCTCGCGTGTAGTTCGGGTGGATCGCCCGATACCAGAAACGAAGAGCGCCCTTGATGCTCGGCTCCCTAATCTCCGCGGATTGCTCGGGGTCTGCCCCACCAATAAAGAGGGGCGTGACGGTTTTAAGTTTAAGCGTTAGTTTTTTCATGAAATGCTCCGGTAATAGTTATGAAGAAGCTCTTATCGCTGTGATTTTATAATTGGAACCACCCGCTTCAACTACATCTATGGTCACCTTCTTTTTCCTCTTGAGTCTTTTTATTAAGTCATCGCTTAAGCTTTTTAAAAGCTCTTTTGCTTCATTCCCGTAAATAAAGGCTTTCCCCGTCTTTTTGCCAACCGAAATATGAGCTTTTATCTCTGGCTTGCCTGCAATATAAGAGATAGTAACATTCTTAATCGTGTGTATTTCGGGTTCTTTTTTTTTTATGGTTTCCGCCTTTTCATCAGATGATTCAGCCTTGCTCATTCCGTACCCGACCGCTGTTTTCGCCCCGATACCATGTTCAGATAAAGATTTTTCTACACATTCTTTAGTAACTTCTAAAATTTCCCCTTCATTGTCTCTCAGCTCTATCTCTTTATCATCTTTCATTTTAACACCGATGTAGATGTTAAACGTCACATTTTCAAGCGTGAGGAAGAAAATCGGTATCGGGTTCTGATCGTCGGTTGGCCATTTTTTCTTCCCACCGTAATAATCAGGATAGTGCGGATTCATGATGTCGATTTTTATGCTATCGTTAGTTAGGTTCATCGGAAAAGCGTCGAAGAATATGACCGCGCCTTTACGCTCCTCTTTGAAGAAACTATCTTTAGGGCAACCGAATATCGTGCAGAAATCTTTATCCTGTAAGGCTTTTTCTTCTTGTAGCTTACCGATTTCTTCGGGTGTTTTGCCTTCTCGCTCAGATGGATCTAAAGAGAAATTATTTGTTATACAATAGTTCCTCGTTACCCCCTTTAGCGCGCTACCGGGAATGTATGGAATGCCGTAGATGTGATGCAAAGTCATAGAGGTTTCGTATACTGATTCGTTACCGAGACCGATAATCATGCGCCAGTCGGGAATGAATTCGAGACATTCAATATTGTAACCGCTAAGCTTAAGTGACTCTACCATAGTTGCATGGTTGCTTTTGACATTGTTAAGTGATTTTTTATCAAAGTTGGGCGTTAATTTTATACCGGGAATATTTTTCTTGGTATCTTCTTTTTGATAAAGCTTAAACTTATCTTTGTCAAACCTTGCCGCTTTGTTGAGTTTTAGGTGGAAGTTACTGATATCAGCTATCTTAAGCTTCTTTCTAGTATCAACTGGAAGCTTTGTGTTATCGAAGGTTATTTTATCTAAATAGTCTGTTTTGTTTTGCTTTTTATCCATTCGAAGCCTCATCTTTCGCCATCCCTTCGGAGAAGCGCTTGAGCCAGTTTAGAAAAGCTAAAGTTTCGATGGTTAGCGTACGGTATTCTGGGGATTCCTGTTTAACTATAGCCTCAATAAGTTCTTCTTTTCCCTCCAGTTTAATTTTTATTACAAGAGATTTTTTTGTCAGCCATTCTTTAATATTATTATATAGTGCCTCATAAGCCTTTTTCTCTGGTGAATTTGTTTTATTCTTATCATTTTTCTTGGCAAAGACAAAAGCTATAGCCGCCCCGAGTCCATTTGTTTTTATCATCATCGGAAGCTTTTTTACATAAGGCGCGTATTTTTTATTACCCTCCATCTTTTTCGCGCACTCATAAGCGAAGCTGGCACGCTTTTGCTCCATGTTCCCAACTATTGTTTCAGGCATTATTCCCCTCCTTCCACGGTACGGTTTTTACCAGCCCCTTA
>JAJRXV010000083.1 GCA_024276115.1 Deltaproteobacteria bacterium | reverse complement strand
CGTGTGACGTTTGTCATGGTGTTGATGACGTGACGAATCCGAGCTGGCGTCTAGAGGTGAAGAACCACTGGCGTAAGACCGATTCTACGTCGTTCTTGTGGATGAATGATCCCGGTTACTGCGAGGCGTGTCACGGCGATCCTGTATCGGTGGTGAACACTCCTTACGGCACCGGTGGTGTAGACGCGATGGCTGTGAACAGCGCTGGTGACCTGGCCGGTTATACTTATGGTTTCGCGCTTAACGGTCATGGCGCGGCGTTCGCTTCACTTGACTGTACTACTTGTCACGATTCGGCGAGCGCGCATATAGATGGATCATCGGGCAATATGACGCGTATGGTTGAGGATCCGCTTAATAGTGGCAATCCGTACAATCCTTATATAGATGATAACTCATGCGTTCTTTGCCACGATGGCGACGGTCCGAACCCCGGTACTACGAAGGTGAGTACTCACTCTAATATACACAACCCTGCAGAGGGCGTATTTGACAAGCAGGAGCTTGACTTCCAGGTACGTTGCGTGGAGTGCCATAACGTCCACGGCACAACAAATATTTATATGATAGACACGAAAATAATATCATCGGCAGACGGCAAGGAACACACAGTCGTCTTCACCGGTGACGATTTGCAAGATTCCTACGACGAGGGCGGTGAGGGTATCGGTGATGTAGACGACACCGATGACCTTTGCGTTGTTTGTCACATGAAGGAGGAGCCGCCTGGTAGTGGTACTTATGTTTCTACTATGACGGCTCACGTTGGTGGTGATCATAATGGCGGTTGGCTTAACGTGGATCTCAGGAGCAAAAACTGCGCTAAGTGCCACAAGCATAATTATGACGAGGCGATAAACACGCTCGACGGCTTTATGCCGCGTATGCACGATCGTTGCCTCGATTGCCACTCTACGAACGGTATGTCGGCGTATAATGTCGATGGTCAGTTTGAGGGTATCGGAAATGAAACTACCGGCGCGTCGATGAGTCAACACCTGGTGAAATATGTAATCGATTATGGTGGCACTCTTGGCGATAAGGATAAAATCGCGCTTAGTAAGAGCGATGTAGAGTGCAAAAAGTGCCACGGTAGCGATAAGCATCCGACACCTGACGCGAGGGTGGTGAATGTTGATGATGGCACGACAACGTACTCCACGTCGAACTGGGGTAATCGTACGCCGGACGACCTGCGAGAGTTCTGCTTGAGCTGTCATGACGGAATTGCCGGCAGTGGCGACGCGAACGACATAACCTTGAGCGGAGCATTGCCGGTCAATCAGCTTGCGCCACGTGGTCAGTTAGCCGCTCCGTGGAATCCGAATCCACCAGACCCGGCGCCTGCTACCGGATTGCCGACGTATGCTGAGCGTTATGTTACGCTGTTTTTGCAGAGTGGTCATGGTAGTCCTGATCCTCTTGATCCGGCGTCAACGCGTCAGACCGGTCCGAACTACACGTGTACAGATTGCCATGCGTACCACGGTACAGGCAACTATCGCCTGGTGCGTGATCTTCCGGGTAAGTATGACGGCAGTGAGAGCTACACTTATAATGGCGAGTCGTTCAACACGTACGATGACTGGTGTACGTTTACGTGCCACTCTAGAGTCAATCCGCGTGTAAACGACCATACTTACGCGTCGTTATCCGACCCTGAGTCCGGGGACTCGCGCGATGCTACAACAGAACCTAACCCGCACGAACCAACGCACCCGACGAGTATGTTTATCTCGGTCGGCAGCTTGTATAAGACGGTAGCTACGGTGAAACTGTCCCCATACATAGGTGGATATCTGGCTCCAGGCACTGATGATGTACTCTGTATTACGTGCCACGACCCTCATGGATCCAACCCGGCGGGTGAGTCTGACGCACAGATGGTGCGTATCAAGTGGTCTAACCCCGGTGCTAGCGAGGATAACCTCTGTACGGAGTGCCATAATTAGGGGATAATAACTAATCAGTAGACCGATATGGGGGCGTATATCGCCCCGTATTTTTGTTGTTGCTATGACGTTGACGCTAATATATCTTATTATAGATATTTGATTTTCTCTTTACTTTCTGTAAAAAAGTAATATAATACGTATTCATTATTTTGGAAGGTGGAGGGAAGTAGCTTGAAATTTAGTCATATCTTATTTTCAATATTGTTGTCTCTGACGATCTCTGCGTGTTTTTTCTCTCCAAAGAAAAAGCAGACTAGTAACGACGTTGGTTTTTTGAACGCTAAATTGATCGAGAAGAGTGCCCTAACAAAACCTATCTGGGGTGAGCGTCAGGATAACTTCTTCGAGGATGGTAACGCATATTACTTTATTGGCAGGTCAGAAGGCGCGAAAAAATACGATAGCGCCCGCAAGAAATCATTTGCTGACGCTTTGTCACATTTCAGCAATTTTTTTGGTATAACTGTATACTCTGAGTTTACAGAGACAGCGCGGGAGAGCGCGGGTGAGTACAGCTATCAGGTGGATCTTTATTCCAAACATAAGGGTACCCGCATCCTCTTAAAGAAATATCGTGAGACAGATTTTTATTATGAAGTCTATAATGTGGATGGCGAGCAGTACTATAAGAGTATGCTTTTGGTCGAGATACCGAAGGAAGAGATGTCGCGTATTGAGAAGAACCTTAACCCCGCGCAAAATCAGAAAGAGTGGTTAACGCAGTTAAAAGGCGCTGTTCAGGGGATGCTGAAGGGTGTCGAATCAAGCAAGGGTAAGAAGATCGCGGTAGGTAGTTTTACTGATAATCGCAAACGACTGTCAGAGCTGTCCGCATTGATAGCAGAGCAGGTGGAGATGACGGTCATCAACAGCTCTAAAGGTATGGGCTATGAGATTATTGAGAAGAAAGAGCTTCAACAGTACATGAGTAGTTGGGGGATTCAAACCCGGGGTGTTGCTACTGAGGCGGACAGGGCGCAGGCTGGAAAGCTTCTTGGAATCGATATTTTTTGTTTTGGTAGTTATACTGTTTTCGGGGGTAATATCAGCCTGAACATGAAACTGCTTGACACTAAAAGTGGAAAAATCATAGCTGGTGTTTCTGAGGTCTTAAATACAGATCAGTGGGTAATCGATATGAGCAATAAATATATAGATGATTATTCCGCAGTCGCTAGTTCTGGTAGCGCGGGTTCACTTAATGTATCAGAAAACGCCGATTTCACTCGAGCAGAAGCAGACGTTGAGAACGAAAAGGTGTTGATAAGCTCAGCTCAAAATGAAGAAGGAATAAATATTAAATTATGGACATCAAAAAAGGAATTCAACGAGGGCGATATAGTTAAGTTTTATGTAAAGACCGATCAGGATTGTTACCTCTCTCTTATTCATGTCAATGCGTCAGGTGAGGTCTCTGTACTCTTCCCGAATTATTACGACCCAACAAATTTCGTTGAGGGCGGTAAGGTCTACTCAGTTCCTTCTGAGAACGCTGATTTTCAAATCGAGGCATCACCTCCTTTTGGTCAGGAGATCATCAGAGCTGTCGCCTCAAAAACGCCACTGAAAGATATAAGCTCTTTAGAGAGCGGCGCGCAGGCCAAAAAAACGGATGAAAGCAATCCGTTTGGGGATTTTATTGATGACGCGGCTGTTTTTACGAGAGGCTTGAGTGTCGCGGCGAAGGGCGCGAAAAAAGGCGAGTGGGCTGAGGCTGTGATTAAAATCAGGATATCGCCGTAAGTAAAATAAATGAAACATAATATGCTGTTATGCAAATAAAACGTTATGCGAATAAAAAAACAGGAGGAAAAGAAATGAAAAGAATTTTTAGTGTTGTGGTGATGGTAGTGTTTAGTATGGCTCTGTTTTCAGGGTGTGGTAAGAAGCATGCGACTAACCTTTATCAGGGGTTAAACGCGCCGGATTGGGTTACTCAGGGCTCAGGAGCTTTTGATAGCGGTGATCATGGTAAAATATTTTATGGTGTCGGGTCAGCATCCGGGATAAAAAATTCTTCACTGCTGAGAAAAACATCTGAGAACCGTGCGAAAAATGAGATCGCCGGTGTGTTCAATATTTATACAGCTTCATTGATGAAGGATTACATGGCTTCAATAAGCAACCTAGATCCAAACGCAATGGGTGAAGAGCAACTTGTCGAGCAGGCGATCAAAACAGTTACATCCGCCTCTCTTTCAGGCGTAAAGGTTATCGACCATTGGGTGAACCCTAACACACAAGAGTTCTTTTCTCTCGCGTCACTTGATATGGAAAAATTTTTAGAGAGTCTTGAGAAGATGAAAGAACTTAATGGAAAAATCAAAGCGCACATCAGGAAGAACGCGGGTAGACTTCATGATGAGTTAGCAAAAGAAGAAGCAAAGATGCCAGCGGCAAAATAAGCAATCAACTTTGCGTGGGTGGAGCTTACCGCTCTGCCCACGTATTTTCTCTCTCGCGTTACACTCCGGTTTTACCTTTCGCAAATAAAAAAAATATGGTATGCTTCGCTATTATGGACTACAAAACAGACATAGAGCAGCACTCTTTTGAGCGTTTGCGTACAGAGGTCACAGCAAGAGTACCTGATAACAGCACTGTCCTTGAAATCAGGTCCGCGACAGGTGGGCTCACAAAACAGCTGAAGGAAAAGGGGTGCAATGTTACCGCTGTCGCTCTGGAAGTCGCCGACATTGATGAACTGGATTTCAAGCAAACCCTGACCGAAAAATATGACGTGATAATATTTGATGATGTTGTGGCGCGGTTGAAAAGACCAGAGACAGTGTTGAATTATGTTGGTGGTCTGCTAAGCAATAATGGGATTATTCTCGCTTCTATCCCGAATATAGGGTTTGGTTACTACCGGTTAGAGCATCTGAAGGGGAATTTCCGTTACGAAAGCTCCGGTATCCTGGACAAAGCGCATTTGAAATTCTACGACCGAAACGGCCTCTATTCACTTTTTGAGTCCGCGGGCTATTACATTAAGGGTATTGAACGAATGCGAAAATCTGTACCGAGAGGGCATGTAAGTGACGCACTTAGTCAGATCGGTGTCAAGGGTAGTGCGGTGGCGGCGAAGCAACTTGAGCGGTCGCTTGATTTTGACGTCTGTCAGTACTTTGTCACAGCTTGTCGCATTGGTGGCGGGGATGAGTTTAAGGTGTTGCATGAAAAAGCGATTGATCATATTACACAGTTGAAGATCGCAAGTGATGAGAGCGCAGGATTGCGAGAGGTGATCGCGGGCAGGGATAGAGATGTTGAAGCGCTGAAGGGTAATGTCAAACTGCTTGAGGATATGAAAAAAGCTGTTGAAAAGCAAAGAGAACATATTTCTAACCTGGAGAATTCGCTCGCGTCAAAAAACGAGTACATAGACGATATACTCGGTCAGTTAAAGAAAATTCACAAAGCGGTAGTTGAACTGTAGCCACCCACCTTTATCCTTGTGCGTCCCGCCTCGTGAGTGAGGCGTTAAGAAGTGTATTTAATATTTCAGAACTCTTTTTCGGGGACTTTTCGTCTGTCATAACCGAAACAGTCACATCATCGATTCTTTTTGACATACAGAAAAATGTGTTGCCGTGGTCTTTACTGAAAGCTGCGTTGACAAGTATACCGAGTTGCTCTGCTTCAGCAAGTACCCGCGTATTTACATCGTGATCGTCAGTAGCTATGATGGTAAGGAAAGCTCTGGTAATATCACCGGTCTCGTATCGGCGTTTGAGCAATTTGAGCTTTTTCGCAGAAGCAAGGGCTACGAGACCATCAATCGCGTCAGGAGCGATTATGGTTATGTCAGCCCCGCAGTCGAGCAGTCTTTTCGCTTTCCGCAGAGCGACAGCTCCGGCGCCGATGAAAACGCATTTTTTGCCCCGCAGGTCGATTGCTGTAAAGAGTAGTTCAGTCATAAATCATCATACCACAAATAGCGCGGAGAATAAAGCGGTTATACACGGGCAAAGATGCCCCCCTCCAAACCGCTATCCTCCGCGCTTTTACCGTGCCGCATTCAAACGCGCCCCGGTGGTATTTGTGGTTGGCTGACTATTTTTTATGCAGTCCGCACTCTTTTGTCTCTGGTGACTCCCACCACCATCTGCCGGCTCGTACGTCCTCGGTGCGTTTTACCGTGCGTGTACAGCAGATGCAACCGATGCTTGGGTAGCCATTATCATGAAGCTTGTTGTAAGGCACATTATTAGCCGCGATGTAATCCCATATATCCTGCTCTGTCCACTCTGTGAGCGGGTTTATTTTTGCGGGTTTGCCGTCAAAAAACTCGACTTTTTTTATCTCCGCGCGTGTGACTGACTGCTCTTTTCTGAGTCCGCAGATCCATGCGCTTAATGATGCCATAGCTCTTCCGAGCGGCTCCATTTTTCTAAGTCCACAGCATTTTTTACGTAACTCAACGCTGTCATAGAAGAAGTTAGGTCCAAGCTCGTTTGACGCTTTTTCAAGCGCTTTTCCATCCGGGCAGAAAAACTCGGTCTTTACGTTGTACTTCTTGTTTATCTCGTCGATCACGTCATAAGTTTCTTGTGCTAGTCGTCCTGTATCAAGCGTGAAAAGCTTGAAGTTAGGGTTGATTTTAGACGCGATATCGATAAGTACAACGTCCTCAGCGCCAAAGCTTGACGCTATCTTTACAGTGTCTCCATATGTGTCAAGAGCCCACTTGATTACATCCTGCGCCGACTTTCCTTCAAGAGCCGCGGCTTCTGCTACAATACTCTGTGTTGCTTCCATTAATAAATCTCCTTTTCTCTGTTTTATTAGTATATAGACCCTGAAACAAGAGGGCGCCTCTTGTTCAGAACGACATATCATTTTATAAGCTCACTCGAATTTTAACCCTATCCAGGGCCAGTAGTATTTCGCTGTCAGGATCAATACCGTAATCGATATCAGGTTCATGATTAAGCCCGCCTGGAACGATTCCTTTATCGAATAAAATCCCGAGGAGTAACATATAGCGTTTGGTGGTGATCCGGTCGGCAACATATACACCAGCCCTGATGGCACAGCCACGCAGAATGTAGCGAGCTTTGGGTCGATACCGTAAGTCTTCGATATGCTGAGCGCGACCGGCAGGAGGAACACTACCACAGCAGAGTTGCTTATCCCTTCGGTCAGCCATATAGAGAGCACTATGAACAGCACAATCATTACAAACGCTGTCGGGTGGAACGTCGCCATCACTTTGTCCGCCAGGAAGAACACGGCCTTAGTCTCGATGAGTGAGGCGCCTAGTGATATCGCGCCACCATACATTATGATTATCCCCCAGTCGATGGTTTTTGCCGCGTCCTCCCACTTTATGACGTTAAGCAAAAACATCATGATCGCGGAAAAAAGCGCGATGTTCGCGATACCGATATCCTTAAAAGCAATCCACGCTATGACAGTCAGAGTTGTGACTATCAGCACCTTCGCCTCTAAAAAACTGAACCTGCCGCGTTCGATTTTTTTCAACTTTACAATCTCAGTCATTGACGGTATAACTTCATTTTTTATTTTGAAGAACCTGATCAATATAATATACGCGAAGAACAGCATTACAAGTACTGCCGGTGTAACCGCGCGTATCCACTCAAAAAACCCTATCGTCACCCCTGTGAACTCCTGCAATATTCCGACTGCCAGCGGGTTTCTCGCGCCACCTAAGTATGTCGCGACGCCACCGGTGATGCAACCCCACGCAAGCGAGAGGTAGAGAGCCTTCCCGAAATTCGAGATGCCTTTTTTCAGCTTCAGCATTACAACTATGTCAGTGATGACCGGGAACAGTATCGCCGCGACAGCGTGTTCAGGCATTAAAAACGACATGAACGCCGCGAATAGCAGGAGGTATAGGATGATCCTTCTCTTGTTGCCGCCGCTTCTGTAGAGCAGTTCAAGCGATATACGTTCGCTGAGCCCGGATTTTTTGTTAGCCGCCGCGATAATGAACGCACCGAGTATGAAGAAAATCGCCTCATTCCCGAAAAAAGAGTACGACATCTTGTGCGAAACGACCTCTAGCGTTGGTATCAATACAATCGCCAACAGTCCGGTGATCGCGAGGGGTAGGGCGTTTGTCACCCATAATATCAGGCAGTAAAAAAACACGCAAAGCGCTTTGTATCCCTCAACGCCCAGCTCAGCAGTGACGTCTACAGTCAGCGCGAATCCGAACAGCACGGTCGCCACGACGAAGATGAATGCTTTGTAGTACTTTAGGAAAAAAAGTACGTATACCGATCTTCTGTCAATTTCAATTCTATCCATAAATCACCTAAAGCGATGCCGAATCGAATGAACTTTGTACTTCTTTTACCATCAGCTTACGCCGTAGTGATGCAAGTTCAAACGCGACCCTTCCTGCTATTTTTCGCTTTGAGCGTCCCTTTTGCCCCGCTTTTTGCTGGATGATTCCGCATAGTTCGAAGTTCATCACCCATTTTAAGCTTACACTGTTCTGCTTCAGGCTTTTGATTATAAAATCCCGAACACAAAAAGATGATTCTGTACGTTCACACGCGTTTTCCTTCATTATCCTCGGGATGACTTTTTTGGCTGTGAACTGTGAAATTGTTTCTTTGATATCGCTGTCAGAGCACTCACCGATAATGTCGGTGAAGATAGTTCCTGACGGCCAGAGCCGTGTAACATAATCGATAGTGGCAGAATCTGTACCAGTCGCGTCGATTGTTAGGTCGAGTGCGTCCACACCGAGCGCGAAAATCGAGTCGAAGAATTTTGTGCTGTTGAAGCAGACTGTTTTAAGCATTAAGAATATGTTAAACTTGCCTTTGATCTGCTCGACGAATTTTTTGAAGAAGTAAAACTCATGTAGCTCATTTTCATATCTGTTTGAGACGACATAAAAGACATCGACGTTATTGTTGTAAATGATAGTTTTTAATTCCTGAATGATTTCGCTGACCGCTGTGTTATGTAAGGTCGTTAAATCAATAACCACCTTGTTGTTATCCAATTTAATACCGTTTAACATTGTTTTTCCCTATGATTGTTTGAACTGATTGATAAAAAAGAAATAAGTGAGTGTGGAATATGCCTTAACAACACATGGAACAAAAATATCTTTTTGCTGTCAGGTTCCTAGGATTCTTCTTGGTTACACTTTTGACTTTAATGTAAATCATGGGGCGAAATATACCATCCTTCATTGCTGATGTCAATTAGTAATATGCAACAATGATAGCAAACATTATAAAATTTGTCAAGAATAAAATAACATAAACACGCAAGTAATAATGTAAAATAGATTGGCGGCGATGCGTGTATGTCTTGTCTAAAAGTCAAGAATAGGGCGTATATCTATATAATTCACGATGTTATAAAATATGTCTGTACATTTTAGTGATACTTTGATAAAATTCTTTTTTAAATATTTACGTGAGACAATATGAAAATACAGCATATCCAAAGCCCTAACTTCAGTAGTCGTGATGGCATCGAAGTCGACGTGATTGTTATCCATTGCGCGTCTTTGCCAGAGGGGCGATACGGAACTGGTTACATCACCGATCTTTTTTTGAACCGGTTGCATGCGGGCGCGCACTCCTCATTTGAGTCGCTTAAGCGCCTGCGTGTTTCAGCGCACTACCTGATAGAGCGTGATGGCGCGGTGATACAGTATGTCGATACAGATGATAAAGCGTGGCACGCCGGAGTAAGTAGTTTTGAGGAGCGTGACAACTGCAACCGTTTTTCTATCGGCATCGAGCTTGAGGGAGACATACACTCAGAGTTCACCGAAAAGCAATACACCGCGCTCATCGAGCTTTGCCGCGCGCTACTGGCGAAGTACCCGAAGATCAGCGCGGACCGTATAGTAAGGCATAGCGATATAGCGCCCAGAAGGAAGCAGGATCCCGGACCGTTTTTTCAATTAGGCCGCATCCAAAAAGGTGTGGTTAAGTAATGTCAAAATTGTCGGATTCGATTATTCCCCGAGTAACATCATTGTTCAGGACGATGTTCTTACTTCTCTCGTTAAGAGAGTAGAAGAGGTCCCGCAAACTCATGTGATCTCCACATGCTTTACATGAAATTATTCCCGTGTTATATTGGTAAGGTAGGTAGAAGTGGAGTTCAGAACATTCTGGGCACTTGACATCGCTAAGTGTGTGGCTATAAATCGGGATTTTTTTCATTGCATCGTGATACCGCTT
>JAJRXV010000082.1 GCA_024276115.1 Deltaproteobacteria bacterium | reverse complement strand
TGCGGTATCATCCATTTACCCCCTTTTTCTTTTTTTGGTTTCACCTAACAGGTGAGTATTATAACTCACTGAAACCCTTAAAACAAGAGGGGGTTTTCTTTTTTCTGACTCGCAATGTCTATTGTAGGATGTTGCCCAATCCACCTTAGGTGGGATTCCCCCTAAACTCCCGAGCATCGCGATGCTGGTCGCCCCCCCCCTTTTTTACGGTACTTACAGCGACAACTTTTTTAAAAATACGCAAATTTGTCTATTTGGCAACACTCCCAAGAGCAGGAGTCTGTACACTCAATGAAATAAAAACTTGACAAATCCGGTCAATTCCGTTATAAAGCTTAGCTACTATTTTTTAAGGTAAAAAAATAAATAGAATTCTAATGAATATAAAAAACAGGGGTAAATGATAATATGAGTAAGAGGACATTCCAACCAAGTAATGTAAGCAGGAAGCGGACACATGGTTTCCTAGTACGTATGGCGACTAAGGCCGGTAGAAAAGTGATCAACAGACGAAGAGCGAAGGGTAGAAAATTGCTTTCTGTCCAGATAAGCTCTAAATAGTATCACACTGGTTAATTGAACAACAGGGACGAAAGCTTTAATAAAACCGACAGAGTGCTTGACAGGAAGACTTATTTAAGCGCCGCGAAACACGGGAAGGCAAAGAGAAGCAGGCATTTTGTCGTGGTTGAGCTGAAGGGCGAGTCCGAAGAGAAGAAGATTGGCATTACCGTAAGCAAGAGAGTTGGGAACGCAGTAAAGCGCAACAGGGTGAAACGGCTGATCAGGGAATTTTTCCGGAAGAACAGGGAAAGTGTAAGAGGCGGCGCTATATATATAGTTATCGCGAGGAAAAACGCTCACACTTTAGGATACGACGAGGTCTACAAAGAACTCAGTCGTTTTATGTTTAAGAGATGATTAAAAAAGCCGCGACAGGTTTAATCCGTCTATATCAAAGATATGTCTCACCTTTTAAGAAACCTACTTGCAGGTACGTTCCAACATGCTCTTCTTATTGCATTGACTCTATCGAGCGCCATGGATTAATAAAGGGCTTGTATTATTCAGTGCTTAGGGTAATTAGATGTAATCCATTTTCTAAGGGCGGTTATGATCCGGTAAAAAAATAACCCTCTTTGCTTGCCAATGCTCAATCAATCAAACAAGCTATATGTCATTATTTGACTACAGGGAGACCTGCGTCAGAAAGGCGGATGATTGATGGAAAAAAGATTGATGTTAGCTATTGTGCTATCCTTTGTGGTAGTGCTTGGCGCGAATTTATTAACAAAAAAAAATATCCAGGTAAAGCCTAAAACAGAGCTCGTGGAAAAGCGCGCCGAAAGCGCGCCAGCGGCAACACCGGAAGATACAAGCGCAACAAGTGTAGCAACCACACCAACCGGTACGGAAGCGCCAGTTGTTAACGTGCCAACCGCGCCGGCAGTAAACGCTCAGGGACTACCGGCAGAAGAGCAGCTAAAGGAAGTGTCTGTAAAAACAGCGCTTTTCACCGCGACTTTTTCTAATCTTGGTGCGAGGCTCAAGTCATTTAAGCTTAATGAGTTTAAGGTAACGCAGGCGCCGGACAGTGAACTGATTGACCTGATCTCTGTTAATGAGCTCACGCAACTGCCGCTTGATGTAGCGTTCGTCAACTCCGCCAAGGAGACGGTACTAACCGGAAACGAACTCTACTCCTTTACGGGCGGTGACATTGATGTCACTTCATCACCGACGGCGAACAAGCTCGTATTCAACACGACTACCGCTTCTGGACTGCGCGTTCAGAAAACATTCACGTTCTCTAACGACAGATACAACATTGATCTTGATGTGCAGATAAACAACATCTCAGGGAATACGCTGGTCGGTAACGTCAGCCTGAACTGGAGAGAGCACTTTGTGCTGGATAAAAAAGATAGAGCGTCACGGCTTGAGACTTTCGCGTTTTCAGGGGAAGAAGTAGAGCGGGACGGTTATGATGACCTCGACGAGAAGGCGAAAAGCATGAACGTCGGTATCAAGTGGCACGGTATGCTAAACAAGTTTTTCCTCACCGCGGTAGTGCCTGAGGAGACGGCTGAAAACTCATTTTACGCTGGTAGCCTCGGGGAGGGGATATACCTCACACGCTCCACTATAGGTAATGTCTCGATCAACTCCGGTGAGAACAAAACGCTAAAGTACCATGTATATGTAGGACCGAAAAAATCTGATAACCTGAAAAAATATAATGTCGGGCTTCAGGGCGCGATCAGCTTCGGATTCTTTAACATCATCGCGATTCCACTTATGGAAGCGCTGAAATTCTTTTACAGGTTCACGAATAACTACGGTTTCGCGATTATAATAATAACAGTTATAATCAAAATGCTCTTTTACCCGCTTACACAAAAGAGCTATAAAGCGATGAAGGATATGCAGAAGATATCCCCTCTTATCAACGAGTTGAAGGAAAAGTACAAGGATGACAAAGAGCGGCTGAACAAAGAAGTCCTTGAACTTTACAAACGGCACAGGGTAAATCCGGTCGGTGGTTGCTTCCCGATTCTGTTGCAGATGCCGGTGTTCTTCGCGCTTTATCAGGTGTTGCTTAACTCTGTCGAGCTACGGCACGCACCGTTCATCCTCTGGATAACTGACCTGTCGAGCAAAGACCCATACTATGTAACACCAGTGATAATGGGAGTGACGATGTTGATCCAGCAGAAAATGTCACCGTCGGCGTCAGACGCGAACCAGAAGAAGATAATGATGATTATGCCGGTGGTATTTACTTTCATGTTCTTGAACTTCCCGGCCGGACTGGTGGTATATTGGTTGGTGAACAACATCTTATCAATCGCGCAACAGGCGTATGTGGCAAAGAAACAATAAAATTGGAGAAAAAAATGATAGAAAAAGATTTTACCGGTGTTGACCTTGATGATGCCTTAAACAATGCGTCTACCGAACTGAAAATCACCGCGGACAATATAGACTTTGAAGTTGTTTCACTTGGTAGTAAGGGCTTTCTCGGCTTGATCGGGAAAAAGCCAGCAGTGATAAAAGTCAATAAAAACTAAAGCCTCACCGCGCAAGTTTGAAAAAAGCAGACCACAAAAGAGTGACAGCCGAAAAAAACCGGCCAGAAATGAGAACAGGAAGAGAGAAGAACAACCGAACCAGAAGCAAGCTCAACCTAAGAAAGAGCAATCGAGGAGAGAACGACCGAAAAAAGAGTATCCAAACAGAGACCAGAACAGAGACCAGAACAGAGATGGGCGGGGTGACTCAACAAGGTCAAAACGTCAAGCTTCTAAGAGATCCGGAGCGCAGGGGCAGAAGAGATCAAACGAGCCTAGACCGCCGCGGCAGCCTATTACGCAAGAAGAAGTCAAGCAGATAGATACTTTTGTGAGCTATATCATCAGTCGGCTCGACGAAGAGGCGCAGGTCAGCTCATCTACAAAAAACAGTAAAATAATAGTGACTGTCAAAACCAAGAACACCGGTAAGATAATCGGTAAGGGTGGCTACGTCATCAACTCCATCGAATACCTCGCGACAAAACACGCGAGAAAACTCTTTGGTGAAAAGACGAGAATCGTGCTTCAGATCGATAGCGATAAAAAATCAGCGCCACCAACAGCGCCCGAGGCGGCAACAGCGCAAACCGCCGTAACTCCGGCAGTGTCAGATACGCCGTCAGAGTAATCTGTTAGTTTCTGACATAGCTGTAATCATTACCACTATCACCATTTTTGATGAACTCATAGAGATACATAATCAAAATATCTATGAGTTCATCTACTTTCTTTTCATTTATCTCATTAAAAAAAGTATGAATAATATCATCCGCGTTCAGACCGTAAGGAGACAGACGCTCAATGTTGATAAATATTTTCCGCAACTTTCTACGGGAACTGACATTCTCAAACTGTGAAATAATGTTCGTCACTTTCAAAACATTAAAATTAATATAAATCGTCTTCGCTACTTCTTTTACTATTTTTATCCTTTCGATTTTCACGGCTCCTCCCCCACTTGCTTCAAAAAGACTCCTGCACAACCCTAAAACCGTCGCCCTGAATTTATTTCAGGGTCTGTAAAGTGTAATAAATACAAATAGATCCCGAAACCAGTTCGGGACGACGGCAGGAGTTTTTATACATAAAATCAGGTCGTGCAGGAGTCTTTCAAATGTTAACTGCACCGCCTCCTTGCGAATTGTTACCTTTTTGAATGAAAATTGCTATTATTTCGTTTGCGTATAGCTGGAAACTCTACCGGATAGTTTACGACACTGTTTTGACAACAGTGTGTCAGGAATAGTTCATCGCCTTGCGATTGACACACCGATAAATTGTATTGGGCAACATTCTGATAAAAATTGGGCGGATCAACACAGCGAACGAAAAAACTTGACATAAGCTTAATAATAATGCTAATTTCGGGAAAACAAAAAGCAAACGAGGAGTAAAGCTTGACCTTCCAAAAACTAATATTGACATTATTGAATTACTGGTCAGAAAAAGGGTGCGTCATAACCCAGCCGTACGATATGGAGGTTGGCGCGGGTACTTTCAGCCCAGCGACTTTTCTGCGCGTTCTCGGTAATAAGCCGTGGAAAACCGCTTATGTGCAACCATCAAGAAGACCGACTGACGGTCGCTACGGGGAGAACCCGAACCGGTTGCAGCACTATTACCAGTTGCAGGTGATATTGAAGCCGTCCCCGCAAAACATTCAGGAGCTTTACCTTGACAGCCTGAAGGAGATCGGGATTAATCCGCTCGACCACGATATCAGATTCGTCGAGGATGACTGGGAGTCACCGACGCTCGGTGCGTGGGGACTCGGCTGGGAGATCTGGCTCGATGGCATGGAGATAACTCAGTTCACTTATTTTCAGCAGGCGGGCGGGTTTGACCTGTCACCTGTCCCGGGCGAAATAACC
>JAJRXV010000081.1 GCA_024276115.1 Deltaproteobacteria bacterium | reverse complement strand
TTAATAAAATAATATAAACTAGCAAGGAGAAACAGAGAAATGTCTAATGATTACTTATTTTTAAGAGCATGTCGGGGTGAGGAAGTAGAACGCACACCGATCTGGATAATGCGTCAGGCTGGACGATATATGCAGGAGTATCGCGACATGCGCGCGAAGCACACATTCCTAGAGCTGTGTAAAACACCTGAGGCGGCTGTAGAAGTAACGTTGCAACCGATTGATTTTCTTGGTGTTGACGCGGCGATACTTTTTTCTGATATCCTTATCGTGCTTGAGCCGATGGGAGCTAAACTAGCGTTTCACGAGGGTAGAGGTCCGGTGATAGACCCACCGTTCCGTACTCTTGCCGACATAGAAAAACTGAGAGTGATCGAGCCTGAAGAAGACGTTCCTTTCGTTATGGATACGCTGAGACTGCTCAGAAAAGAGCTCGAAGGCAGAGTGCCGGTGATTGGTTTCTCCGGTGCCCCATTCACGCTCGCCAGCTATATGATAGAAGGCGGCACATCAAAAGCGTTTATTCAGTTGAAGTCACTTATGTATAAAGAAAGAGCGGCGTTTGATTCGCTCATGACAAAGCTCGCCAAGACGGTCATCAAGTACATGAACGCGCAGATCGCCGCGGGCGCGGAGGCTGTGCAGCTGTTCGACACATGGGCTGGAATTCTCTCACCGCACGATTACATCGAGTTTGTCGCGCCATTCAACAAAATGGTGCTTGACGGGCTTAACCGTACTGTACCGGTTATTATGTACGCTAACGGTTCCGCGACATTGTTGAAGCACCTCAAGGCGGCCGGTCCAGACGTTATGGGCATCGACTGGAGAATCAACCTCGATGACGCTATCGATCTGCTCGGTGGGGATATCCCGGTGCAGGGAAACCTAGATCCGACCGCGCTCTTTTTGTCGCGTGAGGAGATACCAAAGCGCGCTAAGGAGATACTCGATATGGGTAAAAAGGCTCCAGGACACATATTCAACCTCGGTCATGGCGTCTTGCCACCGACAGACCCGGACAACGTGAAAGCGCTTGTCGACGCGGTACATGAGTTGAGCCAGAAATAATAAATATTATAGGGGCGAACAGAAGGTTCGCCCCTATATTAAGACTCCCGCCCTGCGAGTCACGTAGGCTGCCGCCCCGCGACAGCGAAGCGCGACATTTAACTACAATTATATTAAGGGGCATTATGCCAACAAAAAAGACAGCGGTATTATTGATGAACCTTGGTGGCCCTGACAGTGTCGAGGCGATTGAGCCATTTCTCTTCAACCTATTTTCTGACCGGGAGATCATAAAACTCTCACCGATCCCTTTTATGCAAAAATTCATCGCGAGAAAGATAGCATCGTCGCGCGTGCAAAAAGTCATCCCCAGATATGAGCTGATCGGGGGGAAATCACCAATAAACGACATAACCCACGCGCAGGCAAAGTCGCTTCAAGAGAGCCTTAACGCTGATTCCGCCGCTAACCGCTTTCTTGTGGAGCCGGTGATGCGCTACTGGAAGCCATACACCGAGGATGTTGTCGGGCGGCTCATCGAAGGCGGCTATTCTGATATTATCGCCGTCACGCTCTACCCGCACTATTCGAAGGCGACCACCGGCTCAAGCGTAAATGAGCTCAACCGGGTGCTAAAGAGCGTTAACACGAAATTTAGAATCAAATATGTTAGCAACTTCGCGACGCATGAAGGGTACATAAAAGCCATCTGCAAGCGGATTAAGGAGGGGTTACGTAAGTTCCCCAAGGGGCATGACGCGCATGTGCTTTTTAGCGCGCACAGCCTACCGGAAGATTTCATCAAGAAGGGCGATCCATACCTCGACGAAACTGAGCAGACGATAAAAGCTGTGCTAGAGCGGATGACGCTACCAAATCATCACCTCGCCTTCCAGAGCCGAAGCGGTCCGGTGAAGTGGCTCGAACCGGCGACCGACAAGACTATCGAGCGGCTCGGCAACGAGGGTGTTAAGGATATTTTAGTGGTGCCGGTAAGTTTTGTTTCAGATCATATTGAAACTTTGTTCGAAATTGATATAATGTTTAAAGAGCTGGCGGAGAGCCACGGGGTGGAGAATTTCATCCGCGCGGAATCGCTCAACAATTCCGCGGACTTTATAGATGTGCTGAAGGATCTGGTGTTGAGCGCATGACGAAAAACAACCTTAATTTGATGCCAAACGAAATAATTGAGAATAAAATAGTTTTTATTAGAGGAAAAAAGGTTATGCTTGACAGTGACCTTGCAAACCTTTATGGAGTTGAGACAAAGGTATTAAATCAAGCAGTAAAAAGAAAACTAAAGCGATTTCCGTTGGATTTTATGTTTCAGTTGACAATAGGTGAATTTGAGCGTTTGAGGTCATAATTTGTGACCTCAAGTTGGGGTGGAAGAAGGTACCCGCCGTATGCGTTTACTGAACAGGGTGTTGCGATGTTATCAAGTGTTTTGAACAGTGAAAGAGCGATACAGGTCAATATTCAAATCATGCGAACGTTCACCACATTGAGACAAATGTTGTCAACTCATAAAGAGTTAAGGGGTAAAATTCAGAAGATGGAAAAGAAGTACGATTATCAATTTAAAGCTGTCTTTGAAGTAATCGAACGATTACTATCGACTCCTGAAGAATCGAAAAAGAAGATCGGCTTTAAACGAAACAAGGAATAAAAAAAGCAAAGGATACGATTATGCGAAAAATCGCTGTAATAGGCGCCGGTATTGGTGGACTCGCCGCGGCCCATACATTGAACCAACTGAGTCAGGAGAATGACGAGCTTGACGTGTATCTTTTTGAGGCGGCAGACAGGCTCGGTGGAAAAATAATGAGTGAGCGTAAGAATGGCTTTTTGTGCGAATACGGCCCGAACTCCCTGCTGGATAACAGGCCGGCGGCAATGGGGCTTTGCGAGGAGCTTGGTCTGAAGGATAAGGTTTTGCGGAGCAACGATTCCGCGCGTAAGCGGTTCATCTTATCGAAGAACAAGCTTCACCAACTCCCTGAGGGACCGGGGTCGTTTTTTGGCACTGGGCTTATGTCGATCTCTGGAAAACTCAGAATTATCGCGGAGATATGGCAGGCGAAGGGCGACCCTGAGAAGGATGAGACTATACAGGAGTTCGCGCGGAGGCGGCTTGGTGACGAGGCGTACAACATGCTGCTCGACCCGATGATCACCGGTATCTTCGCGGGGGATCCGACGCGGATGAGCCTAAAGACGTGCTTCCCGAGGATTCATGAGCTTGAGATGCAGTATGGCGGTCTGATAAAAGCGATGTTCAAGCTGATGTGGGAGAAGAAAAAACGTGGTGAGAAGTCCGGTGGTCCGGCAGGACCCAGCGGCAGTATCGTGGCGTTTAATGAAGGTTTGCAGGAAATAATAGACCTTCTCGCGGAAGAGCTCAAGGATATAACCCACTTAAACACTCGTATCACTTCGATAAAAAAGGGCGGGATCGGCTACAGCCTGACGATAGAAAAGGTCGGTTCGGCAGCTGAAGAGGTGCTGTTCGACAAAGTTGTCATCTGCACCCCGACGCACGTTATGCCTATGATGCTCAAGGATCTAAGCGAGAAGATAGCGTGTGAGCTTGGCAAAATACCGTACGCTCCGGTCGCGGTTGTGGCGCTTGGTTACGACAAAAAAGAGATGAAGCATCCGCTTGACGGCTTCGGTTTTTTGATCCCGGGGAAGGAGAAGCGGGATATCCTCGGCTGTCTCTGGACATCGAGTATTTTCGCGCATCGGGCGCCAGACGGTAAAGCGCTTTTGCGTTTGATGATCGGTGGGATGCGTAGCCCGGAGCTGGCTCTGGTGAGCGAAGCTGAGCTGGTAGATATAGCGCGGCGTGAGGTGAAGATCACTATGGGGATCGACGCGACACCGGTTTTTTCTAATGTTTACAAGCATGAGACCGCTATTATTCAGTTTCACGTCGGGCATGAAGCGATTTCTAACCGGATAAAAGATGAGCTGAAAAAATTCCCCGGACTAGAGATCGGGTGTAACTCGTTCGGCGGCATCGGTATCGATGGCGCGGTGAAAGCGAGTATCGACGCGGCAAAAGCGTGTATTGGCGTGGAGTAGTTTGTTGTCGGGTTACGCGAATTAAAACCTCTGTAACCCGACCTATGGTTGAAAAAACTCAAGCGCGATTATCTTCAACTCTTTCAGCGCTATCTTCCCCGAGCCGAGTAGTGGCATTTCGCTTATCTGCTTGAATGAATCCTTCTTTGGTATCCAGAGTTTTGGCAGTTCGGTGTCGTTCAGCCGTCCCCACAGCT
>JAJRXV010000080.1 GCA_024276115.1 Deltaproteobacteria bacterium | reverse complement strand
TGGGGTCACACTACCGAAAAAGTTTGTGCGGGACAATCTTCCGCGCATGTAAATCTTATGTACACATACTCACAATCCACAATACTATCATATAGTTAAATGTATTTTTGTACCTTGCGAAAGATGGAAGATGAGTTCGAAGCTGACCCTGCGCATATATTTTGATAATTTGTGGTAACACTGCGAATTTCTGATCAGGTTATCTAAGGATAGTGTTAGCGCATGGTTTAATGAAAGTAAAATATTTTAAAATTTTTTTTTTTTTTATTGACAACCCTTTCTTAAATTGGTATTAAGTGTATCTCAACTCTGGGATGAAAGGGGGAATAGAATTGACTAAAAGTGATTTAGTAGCAGCTATTGCAAAAGATGCAGATTTGACAAAGGTGGCAGCAGAGAAGGTTGTAAGTTCTCTGATTGAGAATATAACACAAACCTTAAAGAAGGGCAATAAAGTCAGTCTTGTTGGTTTTGGTACTTTTGAGGTTTCTGAGAGAAAAGCACGAACAGGTGTTAACCCTCAGACTGGTGAAAAGATTAAAATTAAAGCAACAAAAGTTGCGAAGTTTAGACCAGGTAAAAACCTAAAAGAGAAGATTAAGTAGTTTTTTGGGCGGATAGCTCAGCTGGGAGAGCACCGGCCTTACAAGCCGGGGGTCACAGGTTCGATCCCTGTTCCGCCTACCATTTTTTTGTTTTACAGTTTTATATTTATACTACGGGGGAGTAGTTAAGCTGGTTATAACGCCGGCCTGTCACGCCGGAGGCCGCGAGTTCGAGTCTCGTCTCTCCCGCCATTTATTCAATTCAAGCCGTTTGGTGAACATCCCAAACGGCTTTTTGTAATTATACCGTACAGTTCCATCGATTACAGTAGGGTTCGACAGTACCATATTCAGCGTTTTTTTCTTTTAAGTCGACTATATTGGTAAAGGGCTCTACCCAGTTATCGACACCTTGCTTGTCAATATAATTTATAAATTCAAACACCTCATTCTTATCAGCATGTTCTGGCTTATATTCCTCTTTCTTCTTCTAATTCCTCTTGTAAATATCTCTTTCGTTCCATATATTATCCCGAACAAAAGTATATAGCGGAATCTTCTTTGCATGAACCTCCGCCCAGGTAACGCTTTTCCCGTTGTACTCTGGATAGTTATTCCCACTGTAATCGCAACCATACCGCTTGTCGATGATAAGCAATAACACGTCATTCCAATTTATTGCGCTAATGCATACAGTCATGGGAATCGTTCCCCGGTGAAACGGGGAATCTTTTGTCTTCATAATGCGTTACAGACTAACCGCAATCTTCTCTCAAAAAACGGGCTAGCTACGCCCTTATATCTTTCAAATCATAAGAGCTGGACGAAAGGAATATCTTCATTCTTGAAGGATTAACCAAGAACCTCCTACCGACCCCTCCGCGAAAAGAATGGTAAAGAGTAAAGGCTTCCTAGTTGATGTTGGGATCGTGGCGGAATATATTAAGGGCATGTTGCCCATTAAATCAGTATGCTTCAGACTGTCAAATATCACGATTGCTCTTTTCACTAAAAAAAAAGATTATAGCAAGTAATGTAGCAAAGATTAGAGTGTTTTTGACATTATCAAAAAGTGATTGTGCTCTAAAAATATCCCATAGTCTACCAATTCAACCTATCAATGTCAGGAGTGAGAGAAAAAACATGAATTTTAAATATCATTGTATTGAATATATCAGTATAGAGTGTCATAAGTATTATGATTTGTAACACAAAAACATTTATTATGCAAATGCTTGTGAATATGAAACAGATAAATTGATGGTGAGCTACATTACGAAAAACGCGACTACAGCTGGTGCCACCCTACTTCAACCGCTTCTGAAAGCTCGCTGCGTTGCTGTGGCAGATCGCCGCGGCGAGAGCATCTGAGATATCGAGCTTCGCGACATCTTTTATATTCAGCAATATCTTCACCATCGCGTGCACCTGCTCTTTTGCCGCGCGGCCATGACCTGTGACGGCCTGTTTTATCTGCAGCACCCAAAATCCTCCGAAGGGAAGGCCTACGGTTGCACGAAATACCTTGACGTGACCGATGACGCGCGCTCAAAAGCGCCGCGTGACAGAGACCTCTACAAGCAGACGTATCGATCGCGCACCTGAGCTTGAGCCTGGTCGCTTACGCCGCGGCGGTCGTGATGAAGGAGCCCGAGAAGCTCCGGCGCTACCGCACCTTCGCGGACGGCTTCCCGATCAGCGAAGCCGCTTAGGTAATATTTTATTTTCAAAGAACAAATTTTCTCCAGCAAATATTTCTTAATGGGCAACTGCGACCAAAATCCGCTAATTTCAAGCAATTACACCTGCATAGAAGCTTTGCTAGCTACTTTTTGGGGCATCTACTCCTTAACTACCTACTATTTACTCACTCAAACCTCTATTTTGCAGAAGTCTTATAACCACATGTATTTAATTGTAAGAAGAAAGATAATAATTAAGGTGGCGCCAGTACTTGTTATTCTAAGTAACTTATGCTAATATTCCACTGATGAAAATGCGTACTTTACACAATACAATAATAACCTTGATAACGCTCCTCGCTCTCTGCTTGCTTATATTTAATAATGCCATGGCTATCGACATGAACATCTTTAAGTTCGGGGAGGAGGCGCCGATAGAGATAAGCGCCGATTCTATCGAATACAATAATGAGCAAGAGCGCTACATCGTAAAAGGTAGCGCAACGCTCAAGTCAGATCAGACCGAGCTCATGGCAAACGAGATAACTGTAGATCTTAAGAACAATAAAGCTTACGCACGTGGCGATATCCGGCTGACATCACCAGATGGATCACTCACCGCAGATAAACTCGACGTAGACCTAAAGACGAATTTTGGTATTATCGCGCGGGGGCGGATATTCATTCAGAGCGAGAATTTCCACATAACCGGAGAGTCGTTTGAGCGGCACGACGAAAACAAATATAAAATAAAAAACGGTACATTTACAACCTGTGACGGTGACAACCCGAGCTGGAACTTCTCAGCAAAAAATATAGACATTGAGGTTGACGGATACGCTTACGCGACGCACCCGGTCTTCTACCTTAACTCAACGCCTATGCTGTACATGCCAGCCGTACTATTCCCAATAAAACAGACGCGGCAATCCGGTTTGCTCTTCCCGAATATCGGTTATACTACTGATGACGGGACAATCCTGAAACTACCGTATTATCAGGTTCTCGGTGACAGCATGGACGCGACAGTAGCGCTTGACTACCAGTCTGAGAGGGGCATCGGGCTCGACAACGAATTCCGGTACGTACGGAGCAAAACGTCGCGCGGGATACTGAACGCGCACGCGATGAACGAGTTCGACAAAGACAAAGACCGGTGGAGTATTTCGTTCAACCACTTTGAATCCATCTCCCCTACCCTCACTCTGAAGGTGGACGTAACTAACATCAGCGATGATGATTATTACTTCGATTTCGGGGAGAACTCCGGTGACATAAATAAGGAGAAGCTCGAATCTACTGTGACGCTGACGAAAAACTTCACCAACGCCGATATCCAGCTTGAGTATTCCCGCGATGAGGACATAAGATACGACGATGCGGCGGGTGATTTTTCGACCACCAACCAGCAGTTCCCAAAACTTACCGGCTCGCTCTACAGGTCGAGTATCGGTGGCGCACCACTCTACTACTCCGGCTTGATCGTGTTTAATAACTTCGTGCAGAAGAGCTACGAGGAGTTCACGTACCTGAAGCTAGAACCGAAACTATCAACAGATTTCAACCTCGGTAGATACGCCACAATATCGTCAGAAGCTACCGGGGTCAAAGCACGCTTTTGGCTACATGATAATGATTCTCGATCCTACGATGACCACGAGTCTTTTGTTGCCGGAGTAAAAGCCTCGACACAGATTTCACGGGTATATGCTACAAGCGAAAGTGTTAAGCTCCGTCACCTCATTAAGCCAGAGCTAGAATACGAGTACGTACCAAAGATCGATATTTATGAGGATTATTTCGCGTTCGCTGATATTCCAGAGGAGAAGAACGTAATCAGCCTGAAGCTCATCAACCGACTGAATTCCAGACGTGATGCTGATGGTATCACGACTTATTCAGAACCTCTGCGGTTTGAGATAAAACAGGGGTACGACCTCTACGAGGTGGCGCGTGAGCTTGACGGCGCTGACGACAAGCGTACACCGCTAGAGCCGCTTTATATTGACGCGATAATCACCGCGTCTCAATACCTTTCACTAAACGCTACGATCTATTACGATCACTACTATCCAGACCATGCGCGCGAGTACAACACTACGCTGAACACGCGCGACACGCGCGGCGACCGACTGAGCGTCAACTATACCTACTTAAAGGAGGTCGACCAGTTTATGCAAAGCGACCTGAACGTTTACATCGGACGCGGCGTCTCCATGAGCAGTACCATCCGCTACGACTTTCTCAGCGACGACTTCTTAGAGCAGACTTACGGTGTCGATCTCGCGATGCAGTGCTGGGGTATGAGCTTTAAATACACCGAAGACCAGTTCGACAATAAAGTGTTCCTCTTCTTCAGCCTAAAAGGCATTGGGGAGACAAAAGAGTTCGAGCTCTCCGCGCGTTAGGTCATGCGACACGCCCACTATTGTGAAACGCCATTTACAATTTTGCCTACGATAGTTACAAGCTGAGTAGGATTAAACGGTTTTACGAGCCAACCGATGGCGCCTGAATTCTTACCCACTGTTTTTTTCGAATCAGTCGGATTCGCTGACATAACCAGCACCGGAATCGATTTAAACGCTGACATCTTCAGTCGTTTCAAAAATGTAAAACCATCCATCACCGGCATGTTAATATCACTGATTATCATAGTTATTTTATCACCTTCTGAATGTATTCCGAGAACTTTTTTAAGTCCATCCCTGCCATTTACGGCTGTCTTTACTTCAAAACCAGCTTCTGACAAAGTAAACTCAGCGGCAGCTCTCGCGGTTACAGAATCGTCAACTACTAATATGTATTCTTTCATCTTCGCACCCTCCCCTATATAACAATCTCCCCACGAATATACAATAACCCTACCCCACATTTGTGACGTGTCAAGCATATTCGTATTTTTTTTCGAACCTAATGGATTATAATTTAAGATTTATTGATATATCAGGATTCTTTATGTATTCATCCCCAAAGATCTTTAAACTCTCTGTCACAACACTTTTTGCATCTTCGCTGTTTCTCCAATCTTATCGAGCGCTTTTAGAGTTGAAGTAATGATAAAATTATTTGTACGTGCGGTAAGCAATGACTCTATGATTGGGGCGGGCTCTTGGTCTCTGCTCACGATCTCTGGCAGTATTTGCAGAGCGTTTTTCCGTACGTCTTTATTTTTGTCTTTCAGCGCCTCTATGAAATATGGTATCGCGTCCTTTGCCGCTTTACTCTTTTTCCAGTTTGCGGCGAGCCTGTCAAGTTGGGGGAGGAGTACCCAATTCATCTCTTTAATCAGGCGTATCATTGGTTCCACCGCGCGTTTATCACCCATTTTAGTTAGTATTTTCGCGGCGTTCCCCCTGAGACCAAGGTTTTATTAAATAAACAATATCAAAAAATAATTTGATCATGGATTCCCGATAGAATCATTCGGGAATGACGTAGTGGACGCTCGTCACGGTGGTGGGCAGAGCCACCCTATCCTGATCCCCTTGCCCCCCTGTCCTTTCTCAGTCCAACGCAAAACAGACCGCCGTTGTCGTCTCATCGGTTACCTTAAAATCATCTGACAGGCATATCCCAGGGACAAGCGCGACCTCACCGCGCGAGAGCAGGATCGGTACAGTGCGGCGGCGTTCGATCTGGATCTTTTTATCTATAAAGATATCTTTGAGCTTTTTGTGACCGCGCATGTTCAGCGGGCGGATAACATCCCCGGCACGGAAGCTCCTGACACTGATCGGGAAGCTCAGTTTCGCGTAATCGATGTACTCCTTATTATCGCTTTTGTTTTTGGTGAGCGACATGATGCTGCCGCCCTCGACCAGCTCAGACGTGAGGGTAAGCCCCACCGGGGCGATCACAGTCTTATCGTACAGGTGATGCTCGAGCTCGTACTCACCTATATCGACTACGGGCTCTCGGGTGAAGGTCAACGTATCGTAGCTCCGCACCGCTGTTACCCCACCGGGCAGGCAGTACGCGCTGTTCGGCTTGTCAGCGTTGATCAGGTAGTTCAGCTTTTCAACGTGATTAAACAGTATCGGGTGTCCCGCGGGAGCAAGCTCGTAATACACCATAGTCAACACCCGGTTCAGTAGCGCATTGTGCGCGCTCTTCATTACTGGTATCGATAGCGACGCCGCGACACCATCTTCTGAGTGAGTCAATGCCTCGGTCAGCTTTTCAGCTGCCATACCCCGTATGAGATTATCCTCTAGCCACGCGACCTTCGAACAGCTCAATAGACTGCTCATGATATTAGCGTTGTAGTTCTCCTTGAGATGCGGTAGCAGTTCTAGCCGCACTTTGTTTCGGAGGTAGACGGTTTTCAGATTCGAGCTGTCGGTCATATACGCTATGTCGTTTTCACTCGCGTACTCTTCTATCTCCGCCCGCGTCGCGTCGATCAGCGGTCTGATAATATTACCGTCACGCACAGGCGCCAACCCCGACATACCCGCGCCGGCAGTACCACGCACAAGTCGAATGAGCAACGTCTCCACACGGTCATCAGCGTTATGAGCAGTCGCGACTTTGTTGATATTACTATCTTTTTGTAAATCTTCGATAAATCGGTACCGGAGCTGGCGCGCGGCTACCTGTACCGAGAGCTTGTTTTTCTTGGCATAACTACCAACGTCATATTCGGAGATAAACGCCTTAATACCGAGGTTATCGCAAAAACTACTCACGAACTTCGCCTCAGCCTTTGCCTCTCTTGGTCGCAGCATGTGGTTCAGATGAAACACAAAGAGCCGCAGACCGAGCCGCTCCCTCATCTGATTAAAAAGGTGCGTCATCACAGTGGAGTCTATCCCCCCTGAAAGTGAAATGAGGAGCGAATCCCCTTTTTTCAGCATATTATGCTCCTCGATCGTCGCGAGGAATTTGTACGATAAATCATTCATGATATATATTATAGACATGATGAGCGGTTAATGCAATATTTATTGTCTGTTACGCCGCAGAAAGTATCTACAACAAGCGTTCGAGAAAGAAGCTCTGAGAAATCTTATTGATTTTTTGGGGTTTATCTGCTAGGTTTTGCACTATGAAATTTAATACACAAAGTAATCTTTTCATAATCGGTATACTGATTATATTTAACCTGCTAATTTACGCTAATGGATTCAATAATGATTTCATCGGTGACGGCGCTGACCTCATCCAAAATAATTATACTATACGTGATTTTAGCAATATAAAACCATTGCTTACAATAGAGGATTCTGAGGCAAACACACCCGGCACCGGCTTTTTCCGACCTTTTATTAATATGACATACCTTGTGGATTATCAACTTTTAGGTGGTAGAGCGTCCAGCTTCCGACCGACAAATATCGCGTTTCATGTCGGTAGCTCTATTGTTCTGATTACAAAAGTGCTCTAGGAAGATATAATATGGCTATGGCAATTCCATTTGACGCAAACAGCAAGTCGCAAGTATCTAAAAAGATAAAAGAACTTAAACGCTTAATGAACCGTCAGGGACGTTGATATGTTAGTTTTTAAAAACAATCAGATAATCGTAGCGCTCCTCGTACTGTTCAACCTCGCTATCTTCGCCAATGGACTGAACAACGATTTCGTCTGGGACGACAGCTATCTAGTTGAGGATAATCAGTATATTCGTGACGCCGGGAACATAAAAAAACTGCTCACCATGGAGGATAAGCCCGCGACATTTTCTGGTACCGGGTATTTCCGACCGCTAATAAACCTGACGTATCTCCTCGACTACCAATTATATGGCGGCAAGCCATACGGCTTTCGGCTGACGAACATACTCTTCAACATCGCATGTGTGGTGATGCTGTTTTATCTTGTGCTACTTATCACTTCTGACCAACTGCTGGCGGCCGCTACCGCGCTGATCTTCTCCGCGCAGGCAGTGCATGTCGAAGCGGTCACGTGGATCTCAGGTCGAAACAACATCATCTGCATGTTTTTCATATTGCCATCGCTTTATTACTACATAAAAAACTCCAGAGATGGGAAGAAATCGCATTTGGTGTACTCAATGCTCTTCCTCTTTCTAGGCGCCGCGTCAAAAGAGTTCGCGTTCGTTCTACCCGCGCTTTTTGTGCTTTACGATTACTGCTTTGATGATGATTTTTCGCTACGGAAAAATGTCTCGAAATACGCTATCGCCTTCGCGACACTATTCGCCTTCATGCTATACCGCACTCTCACAGTACCGATGAAAGGAGCGTTCAGGCTAGAGTCCGCGTCGCTTTACAAACGGATCATCACGACTGTCGGTATTTTTTTGGATTACATGCGCAATCAGATAATACCAAACAAGCTGTCGATTTATTTTAGTATGCCGCTAGAGGAGTCGATCCTCGCGCCAAAGGTCATAATATCATCGCTTCTGCTGGTGGCTCTCCTCGTATTCGTGTTTTTGTACCGAAAAAAGGAAAAAGCACTTTTTTTCTCGCTCTTCGCGTATTTTTTACTACTCGCGCCTGTCTCAAATATCATAAAAATCCCCGGCGCGCTGATGGCCGACCGATGGCTCTATCCTGCGTCAGCTATGTTTTCGCTCTTCCTGGCTCGCCTCATATTTATTGCGTGCAAAAAAAGCGAGAGCCTGAAATTCAGCATAATAATTATTTTCGTAATATTCTTATCACTCTTTACAGTGCAGCGAAATCACACCTTCAAGAACAACCTTCTGCTCTTTGCAGACGTTCTCGCGAGATACCCAGAGTCTCCAGACGCACTGAACAACATTGGTGTCGAGCTGATGGAGCGCGGGCTTGACGATGAAGCTGAGGGGTATTATTTGCAATCGCTAAAGCATGACCCGAAATACAATCTACCGTACTATAACCTCGGCATCATGTATGACATAAAAGCTGATAAAATTGCCGGATCGAACAATGAACAGTCTCTTTTATATCGTGAAAAAGCGCTGGAATATCTGCATAAAGCTTATGAGCTGAATGAAAAGTACGCACCGACAGCGTTCAGCATAGCTAAGGTGAATGATGGTATGGAAAATCCACAAGAAAGCATAAAATATTATAACATATCGATAAAACTTAACCCGCAGGATTACAGCTCCTACTATAATCTTGGAGCTAATTATTATAATCAGGGGGAGTACGGAAAGGCGATAAGTACGCTTAATGACGCGCTAAAGATAACTTACGACAAGCACGACCGCGAAGAGCTCAAGAAGAAGATCAAGATGATGACTGATGTGATGTATTCAGAAACGAAAGATCAATAAAAGGCTTCTGCACGACCTGTTTTTATGTATCAAAGCTACTACTGTCGTCCCGAACTGGTTTCGGGATCTGCCCAAATTTATTAGGGTTTCCAGATCCTGAAATGGGAGACGCGCCTCAAATTCAGGATGACGGTTTAAGGGTTGTAGAAATCTTAATAAAATATTTAAACCGACGTTTTTTCTATCTCCATGACGATCTTGCCATCTTTGAATATCCTGACCGAACCGGTGGATTGTGAGATTACGATCGCGACTGCTTTTGTGAGAGATGTTATCCCTGCCGCCGCGACATGCCTGCAACCGAGCCCGGACATCAACTCCTCACCATCAAGAGCGGTGTTCAGGTGTCTGCCGGCGCTCATTATCATACCATCAGCCCGTATTATGAAAGCACCGTCAATCGACGAGAACTCTTTGATTGTTTCGCGAAGTTTTCGGTTGAGTATCTGCCGTTCTGCCTCGGGGTGACCGTGGAACGGATTCATTATGAGCTGACGTGAGAGTTTCAGGACGTTTTCGTGATCCCCGAGAACAAAGATAGTCCCGATCGGTTTATTCTCCCTGCCCTGTTTGGCGAGCTCGACACTCAAAGAAAGCGCTTCAGCAAAAACCTCTGGCTTAACTTCACTGGTGATTTTGTGGCTTTCTTTTGAGATGATTATTTCAGACTCGTTTTCGAGATCGAGTACCATCAAAAAATCAAGCCGACCAAGCTCACCGACGCCGCTTAGACATATTACTTTATCAAGGTATGAGATATAGCCGGCGGAAATCGCCATCATGACCGATATTTTTATTAGACCGATCCGTGACAGCTCTACCTTAGGGAGTTCAATGAGCTTCATACCACTTGAATGATTACCCGGTATTTTTTTGTTTTGCGACACAAGGATGATATTGACGGACTTTGACGCGTCTCTCAAAACATTAATGTCGTCAAATGGGTCCGCATATAATAATATCGCCTTCGCGTTGATCTTTTTCGCCAACGCAGTAGCGGCATCAAACATCGCGATGTTAATTTTCTTCATAGCTATCAATAATGGAGTATTGAGTGAATCGGTACCCCTTTTAGTTTTTCCTTCCCATTAAGAAAGTCAAGCTCCATCAAAAACGAACACTCAACAATCTCCCCACCTAATATATTGACGAGGTTCACCACTGCGTCAGCAGTACCACCGGTAGCAAGAACATCATCTACAACCAAAACCCTCTGTCCTGGCTTGATGGCATCCTGATGAATCTCAAGAGAATCAGTACCATACTCAAGTGAATACGTAGCCTTATGAGTTTTGTATGGTAATTTGCCCGGCTTGCGCACAAGCACAAATCCAGCGTTCAATTTATATGCTAAAGTCGAAGCCATGATGAAGCCTCGCGCTTCGACCCCGATTACAATATCGATTTTTTCCTTCATATACCTGTAAGCCATATAATCAATGGTGGTCTGATAAGCAACAGGGTCCTGCAAAAGCGGAGTTATATCCTTAAAAAGAATTCCCTCTTTCGGGAAGTCCGGCACGTCTCTAATAAATTTTTTCAAGTCTTCCATATAAGCTTGTTACTCCTTTCAATTTATATATTGGTTTTTCTTTTGATTATCTTCTTGAGCTTCTCAAGCGCTCGTACCTCTATCTGCCTGACCCTCTCACGTGTAATGTGAAATATCTTTCCGATCTGCTCAAGCGTCTGCGGATCATTGTCGTTCAGACCGAAGCGTAGCTTGATTATCTCTTTTTCATTCTCTTTTAACTGGTCAAGCCATGAATTTATGTACTCATAACTCTTTATATCCTCAACAACATCCTGCGGTGAGGGCGTGTTCTTATCCTCCAGGATATCTTTTAAGTTATAGTCGATATTATTCCCAAGCGGTTTGTCTATCGAAAAACTGGTTTTGTGAAGCGTCATCAGGCGTCGGATATAATTGACAGATACACCCATCGAATCCGCTATCTCTTTTGTTTTCGGGTCACGTTTCAACTTCTTTGGTAGCTCTTTTGTTATCCGCGCGAGTTTGTTGAGATCATCAGAAATGTGCGATGGCAACCTTACCGTCCGTGATTGATTAACAAGCGAACGCTCGATAGCCTGCCTGATCCACCAGATTGCGTACGTCGAGAACCGACATCCTTTCGAGGATTGAAATTTTTCTACCGCCTTCATCAAACCTATGTTACCTTCGGCGACAAGGTCTAAGAAAGGGAGCCCTTTGTTGACATACTTGCTCGCGATACGGACGACAAGCCGCAGGTTTGACTCTATCATCCTTTGACGCGCCGCTTCATCCCCGGCACGAACCCTGTCAGAAAGATCAAGTTCCTCTTTTGCTGTCAGAAGCGCCGCCTTCCGGATATCTTTAAGGTAGACCTTTACCGCGTCTAATGAAGTATCTTCTTTGTAGTACCTGTTATACTCACCTGAAGTACTTTTTTTCTTGACAGGTTTTTTTTTCTTCACTGGCTTTGTAGCCTTAGCTTCACCATTCTTGCTCAGCTCAGTGCTTTCAGCTTTTACGATATCAGCAACAGCGATTTTTTTTTTCGACCCACTATCTAATACAGTATCATCTTTTATTACTTTTTTTACTTTAGTCATAGACTTTTTTATCCACCCTTTATATGAGAAATGGAAAACAATAACTCGTCATAGTATTAAAATTCTTTTCAATAATCAAGTAAATTAATAAATAATTCTTTGAATTGGTGGATAAGCTTATATCAAATAAATCCGACAAGTCTTGAAAGATTATGTCAGCTTATTTCAGGACGGGATATTTTACCCTCGCCCACCTTGACTCCTTGCCCACCTTTTTTTCACACCTCGCACTCATCCGCCAGCTTCTTCAACAGCTCCTGCACCTTTTGCACCACCTGCTCTGGTGGCACATCTTCTTTCACCGAGCCGTTTCGGAGTGATACCTCTACCATACCTTCGTCAAGCTTTTTCTTCCCGACAGTGACTCTGACCGGTACACCGATGAGATCAGCGTCCTTGAACTTGATACCAGGCCGCTCTTTCCGGTCATCTATCAACACGTCGCACCCAAGTTCTTTCAGCTCGGCGTAGACTTTTTCAGCTGTCTGGACGACATCTTCTTTGTTTGTGTTCACCGCTATGATGTGTACCTCGAACGGCGCGAGCGGTAGCGGGAATATGATCCCTCCGTCGTCGTGGTTCTGCTCGATCGCGGCGGCGGCTGTCCTTCCGATACCGATACCGTAGCACCCCATGTTAATCACCTGAGCGCGACCGTTGTTGTCGAGGAATGTCGCATTGAGCGCTTTTGAGTACTTCTGCCCAAGCTTGAATACGTGACCGACTTCTATACCGCGCGTGACCTCGAGGGTTCCGCTCTTGCACTCGGGGCAGGTCTCCCCGGCCTTTACCGTCCGCAAATCAGCGAACGCTTTAACCGTAAAGTCATCGAGGTTGACGTTCAAGTAGTGTGTGTCTTTTTTGTTCGCACCGGTGACAAAATTGATCATCGACTTAACGCTTTTGTCGGCAATTACATCAATCGAGAGCCCTACCGGCCCGGAGAATCCCTGCGCCCCACCGGTAGCCTCGATTATCTCTTCCTCGCTCGCCATCTCTATCTCGACGGCTTCCATCTCCTCATTCGCTTCTAGGTAGTTTGCGAGCTTCACTTCGTTCAGATCGTCGTCACCCCGCAGAAGAATCGCTACGAGTCTGTTTTCCGCTTTTATGATGAGTGTTTTGACGAGGTTCAGCTCAGTTGTTTCGGGGTGATCGTTTTTAAGGAAAGCGACTACATCCTCCACGCTTGAGACGTTCGGGGTTGATATCTCCGTTCGCTCAAGTTTATCAGAATTTTGAACCGCTTCTTCCCGGTAGCTCACAGCTTTTTCAGTGTTCGCGCCGTAACTGCATTCAACACATGACGCGACGAGGTCTTCCCCGGAGCTGGCGAGTACCATGAATTCATGTGATGAACTGCCCCCGATAGCGCCTGAATCGGCCTCTACCGCGCAGAACTTTAGTCCGCAACGTTTGAATATGCGTGTATACGCCTCGTACATCTTTTCGTAGACCGCGTCAACGCCAGCCTGATCGATATCAAAGCTGTACGCGTCTTTCATAGAGAACTCGCGTCCGCGCATCAAGCCGAACCTCGGGCGAATCTCGTCGCGGAATTTGGTTTGTATCTGATACAGGTTCAGCGGCATATCCCTGTAAGAGCGGATATCACGTCTGATAAGGTCGGTGATGACCTCTTCGTGTGTTGGTCCCATACAGAAATCACGACCATGCCTGTCCTTAAAGCGGAGCAGTTCTTTACCGTAGAAGCTCCAGCGGCCACTCTCCTCCCATAGTTCAGCCGGTTGGACGGTCGGTAGCAGCACCTCTAGCGCACCCGTGCGGTTCATCTCTTCGCGCACGATGTTTTCGACTTTGCGTATGACTTTTAGTCCGAGCGGAAGGTATGAGTAGATCCCCGCGGAAAGTTTTCGTATCATACCGGCGCGCAGCATCAGCTTATGGCTGACAATTTCGGCATCAGCCGGTATCTCTTTAAGTGTTGGAACGTAATATTCTGAATATCGCATATATAAACTCCTCTTTTAAAGTATATTGTTATTTTAAGTCGATTATCATATATTATACGTCTGCCATCTAAGACGACAGCTAGAATATTAAATCCCTCATGTTCAAGGAAAGCTCTACCCCTTTTATACGTATCGATTGTCTTGCTTTGTATCTGCGACCAGCAAAGGTTCTTTTTAAGCAACGGAGCTCTAAAAGCACATATTCCAAAGCTTCTCTTGAAGAAGGTCGAATCCGCTACTATAGCCGCTTTCTGCGGGGTGACGAGCTCTCTCTTACCAGAAGCCAGCTTCAATTGATTACGTATCCAGTTTACGCTACGGTCATATTTTAGACAACGGGGAAAGTGTTTGCCTTTGCCAGACATACTCTCGCCAGAGCTGATTTTTGATCCTTACCTTTAAATACTTGAGTTGAAATTGCTTGCTACACGCATTGCATTTGTACCTTTGTTTATCGCGAAAACGACCGTTCTTTTTGATTTTTATTGAGCCGCATTTCGGGCACTTTTTTTATGCTCATATTTTCTCCATTTTTTGAATCACTGTTTTTTCGCTTTACAATGACAAAAAATGAAGATTTTAGTCTCACATTTCTGATATTACACCCGTAAAGCAATATTTACTGATCTATTTTCCTTTTTTATCACTTTTCTTTTTCATGGAGTTCAGAGCCATCCTTGCCATCCTTTGTACCTGAGGCGCTGAATCTTTCTCAAGAAGCATTTCTATCGGTTTAATCGCTCTATCGTCACCAATACTTGCAAGAGACTTTATCGCCTGATACCTTACTTGCCATGCCTTATCGCCTAGTGAACCTATAATAGTATATATCATTTGTTCATCACCGGTTTTTTCTAACACTTTAAGGATACTGACCCTTACATATTTGTTTTTATCCTTTTTTAATCCTTCGACTAGGAAAGGTACTATTAACTTGGCGCCTTCCTTCGCCACCGCGAGTTTCGCGACAGCTTCCTTCCGCACATCAACTTTTGTCGATGTACGCAAAAACAGAATTTGATCTCTGGTATCATAAGATAGTCCTTCAGGGATTTCCAGATAGTCTGACGTATCGGCTGAGGCTGACGTAACACCAATCATAATAAAACAAAGAATGAGAAATTTGACAGCTAATTTTTTTTTCATAATTATTTAACTCCTTTCGTTAAAACACTTCTTGAGTTCTCGAAGATACTCGGTTAATGAATAAAGTGAAAATACTACAACAATGAACAAACTCCAATATGAGACATTATTAACAATTCCCACAGGAATAATATTAGAGACATGTTCAATAATAATAAAAATAAGTATAATGGTCGCGGCGAGCCCCTGGGCGACAGTCTTGATTTTCCCACTCATTTTTGCTGAGAGGACAATTTTTTTGTAGGAAAAGTAAGGGCGCAAAAATGTGGTAATCATCAACTCCCTGAATAATATTATAAGAAACATCCACTTCGGCATGTACCCTTGTATAGCGAAACATCCAAAGAGTGTCACAAAGAAAACGCAGTCCGCCAGAGGATCAAAAAGCTTTCCGAAGTTAGTTACGAGGTTTCGGGAACGGGCTATATAACCGTCAAGGTAGTCTGACACCTGCGCGAAGATCAACAGCAGTAATGATGCCACTTTCGCGTACAATGAATCATCAAAGTTAAACACTATTAAAAATATCACTGCCGCGGCAAGCCTTCCCAGTGTCAATATGTTTGTTATTCGCATAGTTTTCAACTTCCATTTATTTTCTTAACTGAAATATACCCTACTTTATTTCTATTGGCAAGTCATAACAAAATATTACATAACAAAATAATGTTTCTTTACTTTTTTTAAAAAAAGTATTAAAATTGTTCGTTAATAGCAAATTGAATAAAAATGGTAACAAGGCAACAAGGAAAAAGCAACGCGGGCGTATACACGCGGAGTCTAAAGAGTTCGCTTCGCACTCTGCTCAAGCATAGCTTGCGACAAAGCCAGTGCAGTTAACCTTTGCATTCAATTTCTGATAAGTAAAACTAGGAGGCATTGTGTGAAAATTATTAAAAACTATTTCGCGACATATTTTCTTATATTGATTCTGCTACTCCCAAGCTTTTCAGTAGCGGCGGGACGCGGTCTCAAGCGAGTCAAAATTCGCGATAAGAAGGGTAAGCAGGTCGCGCTATTTAAGGAAAGTCACGCATTAGTGATCGGGATCGGTGACTATACCAATGGCTGGCCAAAACTGCCCGGGGTAGCCGGCGATGTAAAAGCCGTAAGCGAGGTTCTAGAAGAGCTTGGTTTTAATGTCGAGATAGTCAAAGACCCTAATCGCCGGGAGCTTACCAGGGCATTTGAAGACTTCATCAATAAGTATGGCAACACAATAGACGCGAGGTTGTTGTTTTATTTTGCGGGTCACGGGCATACCTTAGAGCTTTCTTATGGCGGGGAGATGGGGTACATTGTCCCGGTTGACGCACCTAACCCTAACAAGAACCGAAGAGGGTTCTTGAGTAAAGCCATTGACATGCAGATGATAGAAGTGTACGCTAAGCGGATTCAGTCAAAACACGCGCTTTTTCTCTTTGACAGCTGTTTTTCAGGGTCAATATTCTCTATGACGCGTGCTATACCAGAAAACATATCGTACAAAACCGCCAAACCAGTGCGACAATTTATCACCTCTGGAAGCGCGAACGAACAGGTACCTGATGAGAGTGTTTTCCGACGACAGTTTGTCGAAGCGCTGAAAGGCGCCGGAGATGTAAACAAAGATGGCTACGTTACCGGTGGCGAGCTTGGGGAGTTCCTCCAGGGCAAGGTCGTTAACTACTCAAGAGGCACTCAACACCCTCAGTACGGTAAAATACGTGATCCAAACCTGGACAAAGGCGATTTTGTGTTTTTAATAAAAAACAAAGAGAATGATGCCGCGATGGCTGCTGTAAAAGCAGAAGAGGATGAACACAAGTTAATTCGCGGGGAAAAGCTGAGGCTTGAAAAAAAAGAGCTAAAGCATTTGATAGAGCAGGAGAAAATTGAGGCTGAAAGAAGAAAGATACGTGAAGAGAAGCTAAAAATAGAAAGAGAAGAGCTTGAAAGCTTGAGAAGAAAAAAAGCTCAGAAAATGGGTGTCACAGATAAAGAAAATGTAGAAAAAGAAATAGTTGAAAAAAAGAAGATAGAAGAAAAGAAAGTAGAAGTGCAAAAAGAAATCGAAGAGGTTAAAGACGTTAAAGATGAAATAAGACCATCAAGGCTTGGGCAAGCAAGCATACCGACTAAGCCACGGAAGAAAACAGTTCCAATACAGAAAAAAGCTAAAACCGAACTCGGTAGCGGTCCAGGTATCTATCTTGGGTTCCGACCGATAGGTGGCGCCGAAAAAGCTTATCTTGATGATCTATCTGAGGATGTTGACGCTCAATCACCCGGGACAATGCTGACGTTTGGTGGAAGCTGGCATGGTAAATACTCTGAATTCCGCTTGTTCTTTGATGTTAACGCGGGCAATGACATTTCATACAGCTCTCTTGGTATGGATCTGCTACTCTACTTTACACCAAAGAAAAGTGACAGCTTTACTTTGGTCATCGGTGGCGGTGCATTTATACCATCGCTTGAAGTAAATACTGATTACTCTGGTTCAACCAGTGGTTTCGGTGGAAAAATGATGACCGGTATCCAATACTTTATTGGTTCAAATGCTTTTTTGGAGTTGCAGGCCGAGGTCCGCTCCACTAGCTTGAGTAAGTTGGAAATTGATGGGCTTGGTGAGGTTGCCGAGGTCACGCTTATAGGAGCTGGCATTAACTTTAACCTCGGAGTAAAGTTTTAAATAGATAAAAACAGGTGTGCCTGTTGACTGGAGAAAAAAAATGAAAACACACTTAAATAATCGTGTTATTAAAATATTTACATTACTTATTCTAACAATATCTTTGTTATTTACACTAAGCTGTAGCGGTGAAAGCAAGTATATACTCACACCCGAGACTACATCTGGCGGTGACACCGGTGGTGGCGGTGATACTGGCGGTAGTGGCTCCACCATCAATGTTCCAGCGGATTATTCCACAATAAGCGGGGCAATAAGCGCCGCCAGCACAGGTGACACTATAATAGTAGGCGACGGTACTTATTACGAGCAGATAAGCTTTGAGGGTAAAGCGATTACTGTAAAATCAGAAAATGGCGTTTCATCTACTACTATTGATGGTGGAGGAATGACTGGCGCTGTTGTTGTCTTTAGCTCAAGCGAAACTTCTAGCTCTGTACTCAGCGGCTTTACAATAACGAATGGCGCTGGATATTATGACAGCGCTAATAGCTATACTTTCGGTGGGGGAATTTTCATCGCTTCAGCCTCACCTACCATCAAAAGTTGTTATATTAAATCGAACACCGCCGACTACGGTGGCGGGATTTTTATGCAGAATTCATCGCCTACAATTAATGATTGTAGTATAGCCTACAACACCGCTTACTACGGCGGCGGAATCGACTGCAACGCTTCATACCCAAATATATACTACTGCGCGATATCCAACAATAGTGCAACATATAACGGTGGTGGTATGATTGTCGTCGCGTCATCACTACCATCTATATCAAACGTAGTTATTTCTGATAATAGTGCCGGAGACGCTGGCGGTGGCATATACTGCGCAGATTCGAGCGTTTCTACCTCTGTCGTCACCATAACCAATAATTTACCTGATGAATCATCTGGGTGCGGTCTGTAATTAAAACTTTCACCGGATTATAAACTGTACGATTTGAATTGACATGTCACTCTATATGAAATAGTATTGTGATATAAAGTTAATAAATTTAGGTGAATAAATGAAAAAGCTGATACATCACATAAAGAAAAGGTTACTGTCGGGATTCCTCATAATGATCCCGCTGTATGTAACCTACAAAATCATAATGTTTCTGCTAAGCACTATTGATAAGCTTTTTGCCAAGCGTATCAATGAGTTTATCCAGCAGTACTTTGAAAATTCTGAGGCGATACCTGGTATAGGTATAATCCTCGCGATCCTCCTAATCTATACAATCGGTATGCTCGGTTCAAGTGTCATCATAAAAAAAGCAATACGTATAGGAGAAAACTTGCTGACAAAGATACCGTTGATAAAACCGATTTATTCATCGGTGAAGCAACTTGTTGACGCTCTTTCTATGTCTTCTGCCACCTCATTCCGCCAGGCGGTATATGTTGAATATCCCAAAAAAGATGTCTTCGTACTCGGTTTTCTTACTAACGAATTTAATGACGAATCAGGCAAAGATTATCTGTCGGTCTTCGTCCCAACAACACCTAACCCTACATCAGGTTTCCTTCTATTCTACCCGCGGGCTGATGTTATCCCAGCCGGCATAACTGTCGATGAAGCGTTTAAAGCGATCATGTCAGGAGCGATAGTATTTGATGGGAATGTCCCGATGGTCAAAAACCCACTCCCTAAGAAAAAGAAAAACCTGCTTGATGAATTGAACTAAACATGCAGACATTAACTTGTCATTACCCCTTCCGCCCGATGCTGACCATATAGATTGGAGCATGTTTAAGCTCTAGCACATCTTTAACAAAGTCATCATAATACGCGCCAATCACCACAGCACCAAGCCCGAGCGCCGCCGCCGCGAGTAGTCCGTTCTGCGCTATGTGCCCCGCCTCGAGGCAGGCGTACCGGTATGAACGCTCCTTGTACCGTAATTCTATATCCTCGGGATTGTAGCATAGGACCAACACAGCCGCCGCGTCTTCTACCGCTTTCTGCCCGAGCGATACCTTAGCGAGGTTTGGCAAAGCATCACCCTCTTTATGTAGCGCAAGCGCATGATCAGCAGGGCTGTACTTGTATACCCCAGTTTTCAGCACAACATACAACTCAATCGGATATGTAGCGCCAGCGGATGGCGCTGTCCTGATACTGCGCTCAGCGTCAGTTATCCCCTGACACGCCCATAGAATGATCGAGAGTTCCCGGTCATTGAGTACTTCACCACTGAAACACCGGATCGAACGTCTTTCCTTGATAGTATGCAACAAACTGAAATCATCATCCAGATTAACAGGTTCTAATTCAATATTGGTATTAATATTAATATTAATATTAATATTCATTTTCTATCTCTACCCCGCTAAAATAATATTTTATTATCTCCTTGTA
>JAJRXV010000079.1 GCA_024276115.1 Deltaproteobacteria bacterium | reverse complement strand
TAGTGATAAAGCAAGGCCAGTTATGAAAAGATTTTTAAAGGCGTTTACCAGGCGGACACATAAGTTGGAGACCGTAAGCAAAAAAAATCACTTTTTTGCAAGTGGAGAGGTTTTTTCTCTTGACTTACTTTCTTATAGGCGTTTTTCGGGGTATGGATTTGGTTTAATATCAATATTTTTTGTTGACATAGAGACAAAACTCTCGTCGCTCTCCTCTTTGTATAAAAGACTTTTGCACAACTTTTGAACCGTCATCCTGAATTTATTTCAGGTTCTGAAAAAGATAATAAATACAAGTATATTTCAAAGGCAGTTCGGGATGACAGCGATATATTTACGCGTAAAAAGAGGTCGTGCAGAAGTCTTTTGTAAATAGATTGTAAACTGTTTGACAAGGTAAAAAAATAGTGGTAACATTTTACAAGTCAATAACAAATAAGAGTTTTGAAGGAGTTAAGCGTGCGATACTATAAATCTCAAAGGGGCGTTACTGCGACCGGTGCGATTATCGCTACTTTTATAGCGGCAATGCTAGTAATGGTTACGCTTGTGTTCGGAAAACCATATATGTTGTCAATATTTTTTAACAACGAGTTTAAAGATGTCACAAAGAGCTCTATTAAGTACTCCGATGCTACTTACATTGGTAAAATTCGGCAGTTAGCGTATGACAAGGGCTTCAAATTGCTGGAGGAGGATATTTTGATAGAGCGCCCTGACAGGTTGACTTTATCAGTAGATGTAACATATTACGCAGAGATAAACATACCATTTAAAGGGAAAAAGATAATAAAGTTTGAGACCTCCACAACGCAGGAGCTGGAGAGGTCCAGACGAAAAGCATATAAAGATGACGACGACTTTGACCCAGAAGAAGAGGAAGAAGAAAAAGGGATATTTACTAAAATAAAGGAGCTAATAGGAATAATATGAAAAAAACATTTATGAAAAGCATTGTGAGTTTATTTTTGGCATTCGCAGTAGTTATTTCAGTAGCATTTTCAGCTGATGTAGCCAGAGCCGGGCAGGATGATATAATCGACCATGTGCCCGCAAATGGTCTGTTTTACTTTAGATTTACGGATTTAAAAGGTGTACATAAAAAACTAGAACCAACTAATTTTTATAAGAATTTTATCGCGCTAAAGATCTTTGATGAAATGAATGCCTTGATAGAAAAGATGAATCAGGGGTTGACCTTTAAGATATCTATCGAAAATTTCTTAAAAGTCTACGGTACTGATATGATAGTTTCCGCTTATATTGATAAGCCAGAAGAGGGCAAGCGTCTGCAAGAGCCTAAGATCCTTTTGTCAACAGCGCTTGATGGCTCCTCTGCTGTTACAAACTTCCCGAAAGTCATTGAAAACTTCATATATACAATGGATAGCTTTGGCAAAGGTAACTCTAAAGGTAAGGGTAACTTCGCTCCTAAGCAGGATAAAACAAAAATCGATACAGAGACATATAATGATATTAATATTTATCATGTGTACTCGAACGAATCTCAGAAGAAAAAAGGTGGCGCGTATTACTTGGTGATAGACAACGTTTTTCATATGAGCAGCAGTGTTGACCTAGCGAAGGAGATCATCGATATCGCTCAGGAGACGAAAGGCACACCACTGTCAAAGTCAGAGACATACAAAAAAGTCAGTGGAAAGTTCAGAAAAGGGAATTTCGCTAGTCTCTTCCTAGATACTTTATGGATGACCGCGGATATTGAAAAATCATTTAAAGTACAGTTTGGCGCTAACGCATTTTCGGATCTGTCAGCTTATGATATTATTTACTTTGATGCTATAATTAACGATGGTATTGATTCCGCGGGCGCGACAATTCTCAAAGATGACAAGTCCAACAAGGCTGTGAAGCTGATCCAGTCGGTTTATCAAACTCCAGGGCAGAGTGATTTTAACAAAAATGTCAAAAAACAGCCATTACTGTTCGGTTCTGCGGTAGGGATTTCCTTCAAGCAGCTGTACGGAAAAATGAAAGAAGAGTCATCCCTTAACCAACTTGGTTTTAACTTGATTGATTCGATTGAAAAGGAGTTTACAAAGTTTTCCGATATGTCTCTCGAGAAGGATGTGATCTCTTTCCTTACAGGCGATCTAGCGATTTACTTCGCTTCTGACCTTGATACCAGCTCACCTTTTATTCCGATGCCAAAGGTATTCATCGGCATTAAGGTGAACGACAAAGAGAAGTTCTCCAAAGTGTACGACAAGCTCACAAAATCCATTGGGGATCAACTTACCAAGTCTATGGGAGGCGCTATGGGAACACCTCCGGGAGCGCCGGTCGGAGCGATGGAGATGATAACAGAAGAGGAGTACAAAGGCTACAAGTTCAAGTACATGATGTCACCTCTTGGTATTTCACCTGGACATGCGCTGATTGATGATTATTACTATATTTATACCGGTCCCTCAATGATCAAAGAGGTGATCGACGACCTTAAATCAAGCAGTAACCCTTTTGGTGAAGCTGAGTCTCTGAAAAAAGGTAAAAGCATAATCCACAGTGATTATAACAGCTATTCATTCCTTGATTTTAATGCTCTTTTAGATTTGGTGCCTGAGCTTTATGGCAAGTACGCTATGATGCTCCAGGGCAGTATGTCAAAAAGTAAACGGGAAGAGTTCACCAAGGTATATAATGAAATGGTCTTACCGTTTATCAAGACTTTCAAGGCGGTAAAATATAGCGTCTCAAGCAAGTATTACGATAAAGAGAAGAACACTATCTTCTTCAAAGGCTATACTGCGACTGAGGATATTAAATAAGAATTTTACTCATTCGTTTTGATCTAATCAGATTTATTTTCATGCCTCTGCTTTTAGTTGAGAAATCTCAACTAAAAGCAGAGGTTGTTTTTTTAGGGCAATTCTCTTGTTCTCCTTCCAAATCATCTTTAAGGAGTATCCTTATATTATAAAAAAACTGTTATTACGAGACTACTCAGTCTCATATTAACATTAGCCGTTATCTTTATATGGACTGTTTCTGCTTATGGGACTGCTGCCTGCCATAAATGTCTTTAAGGCTGTGAAATTCGTACTGTCTGATAAGTACTATGATAGTGAAAAGAATGCTCTGTTCAACAAAGGTTTTATTGCGATTGAAGATATATAATGATACTTTCAACCACTATCAGGTTCTTATAGCTTGTCGCCCCTGTCCACCCGCAACTGAGCGATCTGCTCGGCGACCAGCCCCATCATGAATATTATCACCGCAGTAGAGTACAATAGCCCGGACATGTTAGAGAAACGATGAGTTGTAAAAAAAGTCACCGCGTAGTTAAGTGTTCCGAGCATAAAAGATAGCAGGCTAATAGGTAGAAATATTCTCAGCGGCGAAAATAGTGTCGCGATCTTAGTTATAATAAAGAAGAAGCGAGCGCCATCCTGCAGTAATTTTATCTTGCTCTTTCCACCACGGTAGAACGTCTTTACTTTTATGTACTTGACGCTGTGGCCGGTCAATAGTGTCGCCAGCGTGATAGTTGATGGATAAGAAAATGTGTTGGGTAAGAGGTTCACAAACCTGCGTGCAAGCTCCCCCCGTATAACTCGGAAGCCTGACGTCAGGTCCTCGATTTTAAACTTTGTGATATAAGTCGCGAATGAGTTATAGATCATGTTCGCGAGTTTTCGGTGTATCTTTACCTCCGACCCCGAGCTGCGCGCACCGACAACCATGTCATACATTTTGATATGCTCAAGCAGTTTTGGGATGTCGTCTGGATTATGCTGACCGTCACCGTCCATCATGATGAAAATATCACCGGTAGCCGCTCGCATTCCGGTCTTGACCGCGGCGCCATTGCCGATGTTGTATGGGTGTGAGATCACTTCCGCACCAGCTTTTTCCGCAGCTATTTTTGTGTTATCGGTTGAACCGTCATTAATGACGAGAATCTCAAAATCTTTGCAGATCGTTCGGAGTAGTTTTTTTAGCTTTTTTATCACCGGTACGATATTCATCTCTTCATTGTATGTAGGGATGATGATCGACAGCTTACTGTTTTTCACATTGAATTCTTCCATTTACTCTCCGTCAGATAATTTTTATTTTATGACAACAGAACAAAACGATTATACAATCAAAAAAATATTCTGTCAAATTAAGAAGGGAAAACTATTTCCTTACAAACTTAACGCTTTTACTATCTCATTAACAGTGATGTCATTTAAACAGCGATAATCATACTTTACACACTCTTTCTTACCATGCGGGGAACAGGGACCGCAATTGTATCCTCTGCTAAGGACTATGTCATTCTTACCAAGTGGGTAGAACCCAAAATCCTTATCTGTAGGACCAAAAAGAGCGACCAGCGGCGTACCCACCGCCACAGAAAGGTGCATAGGGCCAGAGTCATTCGTAACAAGCCTGTCGCAATTCTTCAATATAGCCGCGCTCTGCAAAAGCGTAGAGTCGGTCAGGGACGCGACCTGCTTACTATTTTTGACAGCGCTTTGGATCTTGCTTATTACTTCTTTGTCAGCGTTCGAACCGAG
>JAJRXV010000078.1 GCA_024276115.1 Deltaproteobacteria bacterium | reverse complement strand
CGCCACTGATCCATAAGAATCCTGCGGTGTACCAGTATCAGCGTGTTTGTTTTTCGTTTGGCGATCAGCCACGCCGCGATCACCGTCTTCCCGAAACCGGTCGGCGCAACCAGCACACCATTATCCGATGCAGTCAGTTTATTCACCAACTTTTTCTGCTCCGGTCGCAGTTTACCCTGAAACTTAACCTTAATACGCTCGCCGCCAAAACGCTCATCTATTATTTCAGAAGCTATGTTGTGCTGAGCCAGAAACACCAGTAGATCATCCAGGCATCCACGCGGCAAAGCAATATGCTTTGGGAATTCCTCTGCGCAATTTATGATGCGGGGCTTCCCGAAAGTCGACAGGCGCATTGCCTGCGCACGATAAAACTCGGGATTTTGAAACGCCGCCAGACGGAGGAACCGGTTAATCAGTTGTGAGGTCAGCCCCTTCTTCTCAATATAAAGCATGTTCGCGCGGATTATGTGGACAGACTCAGGCAGAGGCGGTTCCAGAGGTTGCTCAGCTTTAGTTTTTGATGGCGGAAGCGTCCACGGATCATCAGGTGCGGCATCATCAGTATTCACCGAGCGCACTCCCAGCACCATATTGGTCTTTTCAGAATCCTGAACTATATTCGCAACTTCTGAAAGAGTCATCTTTTTTATTTGAGCCAGAAACGCCCACTGGTCTGGGTAAGGTGAGAAATCACTGTCCAAAAACACACTCCCACCTTTTTCGCGAGAATTCTTCTGTAATGGTAACGCAATCAGATTACCAAAGCCGCCCTTTGGCATCGTGTCCTGATTGGGGAAGAAGCGGTCATACGAATCCAGCCCGACCTGATGGCGGCGCTCCATGGTTCGTGTCAATATCGCACTGCCAAGCTGTCTGGCAAGGCGCGCCGGAACTGCGCTATCAAAGAATACCCAGACATGTCCACCCTTACCAGAACGGGAACGCTCCAATATCGCCGGGACTTTCATTTCACCACACGTCTTTAGGAAGGCGTTTACATCGTCCATCCACGTCTTCTTGTCAAAATCCGCGGCAAGGAAATAGCACGTTTCGTTTTTGAGCAGTGGATATATGCCGACGGTGTGCCTACCGGTAAGGTGATCCCGAAGCACCTGGTCGGTTACGGGCAGGAGATCCTTGTTAGCGCACTTCGAGCACGGTTTGCGGCAGAACTTCGGATTCCATTCATTGGCGCAGGCGGGGGAGTAGCCCGACTTGCCGTTTTTGCTTTGCCACCGGATCGCATAAACATCTTCGCGTCCTCTGAACAAACTTTTGAAAATCTGAATCTTCTCCTCGTGAGATAAGGAAGGCTTATCAATATGGGACTGTTTCGCTACCAGCGACATTTCATTTTTTTCAGAGGATGATTTAAGAGCTTTCGGATTTATCGAACCAAGCATCTCTCTCAACTCAGCGTTTTCTTCCCGTAATTTCTTACACTCTTCCTGTGCTTCAGAAAGCCGCCGCTGGATTTCGATTATTTCATCTTCGCCCATTTTCGCCTGCCCGCGTTTTTTAATACTGTTTAGAACTAGTTCCTCACCATATCGTAAGTATTAAATACTATTAAGAAAATAATCAATTGTCAAGGAGGTTTCGCACTTTCGGTCACGATCCGATAACAAGCTAAAAAGTGATGGAATCATCATCGTAGAGGTTCTCTTAATGTCCCTTATTTACTTTTCTACAAATCTGACACACTCACCTTTCACTAATCGCCTTTACCCAACGCTCTCATTAACCGGAATTAAACAATATTAATCTTTAAATGCTTGCCCAGTGCGGCGGCGACACGCTCCAGCGTCGAGAGCTTGATATCCGCGGCGTGGTTCTCGATCCTCGATATCGCGGTCTTCTTGGTGTGGAGCTTCGTCGCCAGTTCCTCTTGTGTCAGACCCGCGGAGATGCGCGCTTCTTTCAGCATAACACCTACCTTGAACTGCTCGAATCCTTCGTCATAACCTTTCGCAAAGCCATCGTCTTGCTTTTTCCTTTTAGTGATATATTTTTTAAGGTCACGCATTGATTTATCCTCCTCTTTTAATGAAATATATGCCTTCTGCGAAACTCATAACTCATTGAATTAATACAAAATATTAATAATTTTTCTTTGGAATTCCCTCCAAGTGTGATATAATGATTCATCTGTTAAATCAACCACTTAAGCCACAAAAGGAGGGAATACATGTTTCATTTTCAATACTCACTTTTTTATGACCTGCAAATGCTTCTGCAAATGTCATCTTTTTACAAAAAATATTACCTG
>JAJRXV010000077.1 GCA_024276115.1 Deltaproteobacteria bacterium | reverse complement strand
ATCGCCTTTGGTATGGGGATAGATAAATCAAATGTGCGGTTTGTCATCCATGCCGACCTACCGAAAAATATCGAGGGCTACTATCAGGAGACCGGGCGGGCAGGGCGTGACGGCGTACCGGCGGACTGCGTTTTGTTCTACAGCAACCGAGATATCCCGAAAATCCGGTACTTTATCAATCAAATTCCGGGCGACAAAGAGCGCGCGGTAGCGTCTGAAAATTTACGGCAGATGGTTAATTTCGCGTCCCATAATTTATGCAGGCGGAAGCAGTTGCTGCGGTTCTTCAATGAGGAGTACCCGGGCGATAATTGTGCTACCTGCGACATCTGCACCGACCCGACAGAAGAGGTGGACATAACTGTTGACGCGCAAATCCTTATGTCAGCAATTCTGAGGACCGGGCAGAATTTTGGGGTCAAGCATATTGTCGATGTCGTCACCGGCGCGAAGACAAAGCGTATCCGCGCGTTAAGGCATGACCAGATCAAGACTTACGGTGCGGGCAAAAAAAAACGCAAAGGGCATTGGGTATCGCTCTCTGATGAGTTGTTCGCACTCGGTATCATTCAACAAAGTGGCGATAAGTTCCCGGTGGTAACGCTCACACAAAAAGGCTCTGATATTCTGTACGGTCAAACTCGCCTGACAGTTTCACGAAAAGAATCTTCAAGAATTCTGGCAAAAAGTGACGCGGCTAACTATGATGATACGCTTTTCGAGCGTTTGCGGTCGGTGCGGAAAGAGGTTGCCGAATCGCACAATGTACCGCCTTTTATTATATTTTCAGATAAGACGCTACATGGTATGTGTAGCTATTACCCGACTTCGGAGTCTGATATGAAAAAAATCACCGGCGTGGGAGATATGAAGTTTCAGCGTTACGGTGACGCGTTTCTCGGTGAAATCAAACAATATCTCTATGAGAACCCTGACATAACGCCTGCCACCGCGCAACTTTCTGATACCGATCATGAGCGCAAACCAGCACGGAAAAAGAAGATCGGTGAGAGCGTGGAGGCTACCCGCGCCCTGTTCGAGCAGGGGCTGTCGATTGAGGATATCGCCAGAGCGCGCGACCTCACGACGACCACCATCACCGGGCACTTTGAGCTATTGATCGAAGGGGGCAGGGTTGTCGATGTCGATCGTCTTGTCGATTCTGAAAAACGCGCCAAGTCCGAAAAACTCTTTTTGTCCAGCCGGCAATGGTACCTAAAGCCCGTAGTAGAGGGGGCAGGCGGTACCGTAAGTTATGATGAAGCCCGCATAGTAAGAGCGATTCTGAAGAGTTCGGGGGATTATGAATTTTGATGGACTAGGAGACTGTTCTCGGACAGTCTCTTAGCAATAAAGAACATGATTTTATAACTGAAAAAAACCCTACTATTAACCACAAATACTAATCAACATTTAACTATAAATCAAGATACAAGGATGGTGCAGGAGTCTTGTATTGATATTTTTTTGTCCCCAGCTCATACTTGTTTATGTACGCTTATGTATATATTTTATTATAGATCTCGATGGGTTGGTAGTGTGAGTATATAAAAAATCATTTAAAAGGTGAAATAATGTGATATACTTATTTAAAAATAATATAAACTTATGTAAACCTTTTTTAGGTTTGGCGCGTTATAAAAGGTATAAGGGGCATGTTGCCCAATCATTTAAGGGGGAATTCCCCATTCGCTCCCGAGCATCTAGATGCTGGTCGCACCCCCTTTTTTTACAGGTACTTACAGCGCCAGCGTTTTGGAAAATCCGCAAAATCTTCTATTTGGCAACACGCCCATAAGAAGAAAAAATGACAAGGGAACAAGAACTTGATAGAACGACTGAAAAACAGAGAAGAGAAAGCTTTTGAAGAGGTGATAACGATGTATCAACGCAGAGTCATAAAGATAGCGTACGGTTACGCGGGGAACATCCATGACGCGGATGATATAACTCAGGAGGTTTTCATCACCCTTTATAAGAATCTCGACAAGCTGACATCTAATGAGCACCTGAAAATGCTTATATATAAAATAGCTGTTTCGAGATCGCTTGATTTTCTGCGGAAGAATCGGTTTAAGCGGTTTTTCTCGAACTTTTCGCAGATGGAAGAGAGCGTAGTAGATAACCTCACAGACGGCAAGGTGCAACAGGAGCAGGAGATGTTGGATAAAGAGTTTGACACGCAACTTCATAACGCGACGCGGAAGTTGAGCCCAAAACAGAAAAGTGTCTTCATCCTCAAGAACCATGAAGGGCTGTCGGTGAAGGAGATCTCAAAAATCACCGGGATGGGAGAAGCCACGGTGAAGACGCACCAGTACAGGGCGATCAAAACAATACGGCTCTGGATGAGATTGCAAAACAAGGAGAAAGATCATGCGAAATAATCACTTAAAAGAGCGGGAGCTGTTCAACATATATAGCGGTGATGACGATATAGCCACGGCGAAGGAGCATCTCGAAGGGTGTGACGAGTGCATGGCGAAGTTCGACGAGTATGTGAAGGAGGCGGAGCTGTTCGCGCGGGATACGACTGTACAACCGATCGCAGAGCTTGGCGATGATTTTTTCGTGAGGCAGAAGAACCGGATAATCGCGGGAGTCGGTGAGAGCGAGGAGCTTGATAAGAAGTTTTTGCGGCTCATGCCGAAACTCATTCCGGCCGCTTGCGCTATGCTAGTGGTGATCCTCGCGCTTGTAATATCGCTCCAAAAACCTACCACACTTAATGTTGTCGAGCAACAGTACGCTCTGAGCGAAGAGGATTACGCGGACGATCTGTTATTACGTGAAATAGAGGATATGAAGAACGCACCTGACATAGATGGACTCGGAATATTTGTTGATCTAGACGACTCCGAGCCAGAAGAGGTAGATGATAAAGGCGCGTCTATATTAAAGACTATAATAAAAGCATAGTAGACCTGAATTTACCCGGGAACTCAGGTCAGCAAATATGAGAAATATGAAAAAAGGAGAAATAAAATGTTACGAAAATCAATGATAATGGTTGCGGTAATAATATTTGGGTTGGCAACCATCGCTACCGCGCAACTCCCCGGCGGGAAGTGGTGGAAGCTGAAAAAAGTAGCGTCAGAGCTAGAGCTGTCACCAGCGCAGGTAAAAAGTATTGAGAAGGTGTTCCTCACCCATAAGAAAAAGATGATAGATTTGAAAGCAACAGTGGAGAAGGAGCAACTTGACCTGCAATCTATGTTTGACAGTGATGAGCTTGATAAGGAAGCTGTCAGTGAAAAGACCGATAAGCTGTCAGCCGCACGCTCTAAGCTACACAAAAATCAGGTGATGTTCTTTGTTCAGGTCAGGGAAATCCTGACCAAGAAGCAGTACGAGAAGTTGCGGGAGAAAAAGGAGCAATTCAAGAAGATGAGGCGTCAGCGGAAAGGTAAGCGTGGTGGTAAACGTCAAAGGATGATGGAGGAGAGAAATGGCTCAGATGATGACGGCTATGGAGAAAATAGCGGTGGTATGCGCGGCGGCATGATGGATGATTGATGTAAGACTCCTGCACGACCCTTACAATAGGAATCTCGTACCATATTTTGAGATTACAGAGCAGGCGCTTTTAGACAATAGCGAGCTGGTCAGCTACATGAGCCGCCACTATGGAGTCAAATTTTCAATTGACGATTTTGGGACGGGGTATTCATCATTTAACATGCTCGGGGAGCTTTCAGAAAGCGGGTCTATTTCGCACTTGAAGATAGACGGCTCGCTCACAACAAAAATACTCAAATCTGAAGCGTCATACAAGCTCGTCAAATCCACCTGCGAAATGGCAAAAAAACTGGAATTGAAGACTATCGCGGAGTTTGTGGAAAGCGAAGGTATTGTTAACGCGCTCATCGAGCTTGGTGTGGACTATGGTCAAGGTTACGACTACTCACGGGCGATCCCGAGATGAGCTTATGCGAAAGTATAAGCTACCTTAACCCTCTTTCACATAATTCTTTATCTTCTCGACAATATCGTCAATACTATTGATATGAAGCTCAACAGAAGCTTTTAAACGTTTTTGCGAATGGTTGTATGAAGGATCGTAGTACTTTACGAGCAGTACTTCGACAAGCTCGTCGTAATCTTCTTTTGCCAGACAATCCTTCATATATTCGACGGTTTTCATACCGAGCCGGTTTTTGAGGACATGTGATTCAAGCACTCTGCCCACCTCGCGGATCTTCTTCTCACTGTCGAAGTATTCCGCCACGATCCTCGCGACACGAAACTCTAAGTCGGCGTGAACTTTTATTATAGTCCCGCTAAGCATTCGGTCAAATATCCCCTGCGGAATGTTTATGTTACCGATTTTTTTGCTCTCGCCTTCAAAATAGATATACTCAAAACTATTAACGCGCGTTAGCTCCTCATGTATCAGGTTCTCAAACATCTTTTGCTGACGCGGCGCGAGCCCCACATGCCCGAACAGCGAGCTACGGTGCCCCGCGAGCCCCTCTAAGTCTATGCTGAGAGGGGAAAGTCTATTGATTATCTCCGTCTTCCCCGAGCCGGTCATACCGTGGATTCAATACAGCTTCGGCAGGAATTCAAAGCTGTACAATGCCTCACGCAGATGTTTTCTGAACGATTTATAGCCGCCATCGAGTTGTGTGATGTCAAACTTCAACGATTTGAGGAACGATACAAACGCGTTCGATCGCATACCACCGCGCCAGCAATATACAACAAAATGCTTCCCTGGGAATTCCCGAAGCTTGGCGACGATTTCTGGCAGACGCTTAGAGAAAAACTCCACACCAGCGTCGATCGCTTTTTGCTGGCTTACCTTCTTGTATATCGTACCGACGAGCGCGCGTTCATCGTTAGAGAACACCGGAATGTTTATCGCACCGATGATGTGGTCCTCGGCAAACTCCGCCGGGGTGCGCACATCGACGAATAGCGTGTTGTCGAGCTTTAACGCGTCAGCTATATTTATAGTGTTCATTTTTCGCATACTAGCCTGCTTGAGCGGGGTTGTCAAGGTGTAAAAGGTCTGGAGTTACCCCATTTTTTTCAAAGTGTGACAATCTCATGGGAAAAGAACGTAAACAATATTTAGCTGAACATCTAAAGGGAGTGTTGCCAAATAGACAAATTCTGAGATTTTCAAAAAAAATGTCGCTGTAAGTACCTGTAAAAATGGGGGGGCGACCAACGGGAGTTTAGGGGGGATTTCCCCTAAATTGCATTGGGCAACATGCCCCTAAAACTTGTAAGAGAGTTGGTTGAACTAACTGAGAAAAAAAAGAAAATTGAGAACCTAGTCATTCTTGGTGTGTTTGACACTGATACTTATAGGCAACATAAAGAAGAAGTCATTCAGGAGATCTTAATCAAGAAGATCGAACTGAGTGAAATCAAAATAGATAGGAATGAAGTTGAACGTTGTATTAACTTTTTTGAGTACTTTGTTAGAAACTTAGCAGGGTTGTGGAAAACAGCCGACTTAGGGCTTAAACAGCGAATCCAATCACTTATTTCCCCACTTGGGGTGTCTTGCCGGAACAATACTTTTTGAAACAGAAAAACATCTAATATATTTAAGAAGTTACAGGCAGTTTTACCTGAAACGTTATGTTTGGCTCCCCAGCGCGGACTCGAACCACGGACCCATTGATTAACAGTCAATTGCTCTACCAACTGAGCTACTGGGGAATGATTGATACTTCAATCATCGTTGCCGATGAGGTTGCTTTATATAAAAATATCATTTAAATGTCAAGAAAAATTATCAATAAAATTTAAGGCGCGCGGAATATAGCCTGCGAGGTCATGCTATGGAGGGAATACAATTGCCCGGCTATGCGTGGGCATGACATGGTAATGCATTGTAATACCGATGTTTTTTGCGTAAGGACAACACAAAGGAAACAGAAAAAAAACAGAACCGGCGCGATATCGCTTATATTGTGTTGCAAATACTCTTTTTTTATCCTATAGTAATAATAGGTTATTATGTGAGTTAACAATTATCAACAATAGTAATACTTAATACATAAGAGGAACAAAATGGCTATAAAAATAAAAACTGTACAAAACTTTTTTAACAACGCGACTCACCCACTCAAATATGAGGATATATTAGAGAAACTGAGCATCCCGGAGTCCGGGGCTGAGGAGTTCAGCAAGCTTTTGGAGAAACTTATCCAAAAGGGTAAGGTCGTAAAAATAAAGGGCGATCGCTACGGTACGCCAGAAAAGATGAATCTTGTTCTCGGCAGGGTGCAAGCTCACAAGGACGGCTACGGCTTCATCATCCCTGAGGACGACACCGAGGAAGATCTTTTTGTCAACCCGCGCCAACTGCGGGAAGTGATGCACAATGATATGGTGATCGCGCGGCGTCAGACATCGCGGCGCTCAAAGAAGAGTGAGGGGAAGATTATCAGAGTCGTTGAGCGGGGTAACACTAACGTCATAGGTAAGTTCGAGCGGAAAAAGAGGTTCGGCTATTTAGTACCGCTGAACCAGTCTATTTTGCATGATATTTATATCTCTCTCGAGGATTCTATGGACGCGCCTGACGGTATTGTCGCATCCGCCCAGATAACGAAATATCCAATAAGAACCAGAACCCAGAAGGTCATATTACAAAAATATTCGGTGATATAAACGACCCTGACGTGGAGGTTGACGCTATATTGTATAAGCACCAGCTCAAGGCCGACTTCCCCGAGGAAGTCATAGATGAGGCTGAGCGGTTCAGCTCTAAAATCAGCGAAAAGGAGATCTCTGAGCGGACTGACCTGCGTGACACTACATTCTTCACGATAGATGGCGAAAAAGCGAAGGATTTCGATGACGCGATCTCCATAAAGCGCGTAGCCAACGGTTATAAGCTCTTCGTCGCGATTGCCGATGTCAGCCACTATATCAAAGAGGGATCCCCACTCGACGTGGAAGCGTTCACGCGTGCGACAAGCGTATATTTTATTGACAGGGTGATCCCGATGCTACCGGAGAACCTCTCTAACAACATCTGTAGCTTGATGCCGGACGTCGAACGACTTACGTTTACCGCTGAGATGGAGTTTGACGCCGGTGGTGATCTCGTCGATTATAACTTCTACAAGAGCGTCATTAAGAGCAAGCATCGCCTTACATATACCAATGTAAAAAAAATCCTTGTAGATCGGGATAAGGATACTTCATCGCGATATTCTGATATTCTTGAAGACCTTATGGCGATGGAGGAGCTCGCGCTTATACTGAACAACAAGCGTCGTATGCGTGGCAGTATTGACTTTGACCTCCCAGAGGCGAGTATAATAATCGACCTGCGCGGTAAACCCGAGAACATCATAAAAGCTGAGCGTAACCTCGCGCACAAGATGATCGAGGAGTTCATGCTCGCGGCGAACGAAACTGTCGCCACGCACCTGAACTGGTTGAACATACCGAGCATTTACCGTGTCCATAATGAACCGGATCATGAAAAGCTACTCGCGTTCAAGGAGCTCGCTTTTAACCTCGGGTATCACCTCAAGGTAACGTCGAGACTCTTCCCCAAGGCGTTTCAACGCCTGCTTGAAGAGGTAAAAGATCAGCCAGAAGAGATGTTAATAAACCGTGTGATGTTGCGCACCATGCGACAGGCGCAGTACAAACTGGTGAACACTGGTCACTTCGCGCTCGCGACGAGTGACTATACGCACTTTACTTCACCGATCCGGCGCTACCCCGACCTCGTTGTACACAGGATACTGTCAGAAACCCTCACCAAAAAAGCGATTACAGCAAAGCGGAGCGCGGAACTCGAAGCGACGCTACCAAAGGTCACCGATCACTGCTCCAAGCAGGAACGCGTCGCCGAGGCGGCCGAGCGGGAGATCATCGATCTCAAAAAAGTCCAGTACATGGTAGATAAGGTGGAAGAGGAGTTCGACGGCTTCATCTCCGGGGTCAACAGCTTCGGCTTCTTCGTCGAGCTTTGTGATATCTTCGTCGAAGGGCTTGTACACCTATCATCGATGGATGATGACTACTACAAATACTCCGAAAAAGAGCACATGTTGCTCGGCACAAACCTGAAAAAAGTCTTCAGGATCGGCGATATGGTGCGCGTCAAAGCGATAAAGGCAGACGTAGACAAGAGGCAAGTGGACTTTGAGCTGGTGGAGAAGCTTAAGTAAAGGCAGGGTTCGGAGGGTTCGAGGAGTCTAAGAGGCGAGGGTAAAAACGTAGGACAAGCGTCCCGCTTGTCTTGCGAGTTGTAATGTGAGTCGCGACAAAGTCATACCAAGTCGCATTCAAAAGTGTAACTCGGTATCAATAACTTCCCGCCGGATGAAGTGACAAATTATTGGGTAGTTCCAGCCAGTGTCTGAAAGATAAGATCTTTCCTGACAAAAAACTTGACATGCAATAAAAAAGGTGTTACATCAGCATATCAAAATAGATTGATATGAGGGGTGAGGCGATGCTGATAGATAAGTTCAAGGCTCTCTCTGATAGTACCAGGCTCAGAATAATCGGGCTTCTGTCAGAGAGTAACCTGTGTGTATGCGAGATAATCGATATTCTTGGGATGACTCAGTCTCGGATATCGAGGCACCTTGGTATATTAAAGCAGGCGGGGTTGATCGAGGAGGAGCGTAAGGGGAAGTGGGTAATATATAAGTTCTCAGCTAGTGGTGGCGATCTTACCAAGTGCGTACTCGATGATATCAGAAGCGACGCGAGCTACAAAGATGACCTGAATAAAATAAAATCAACACTCGCCAAAGGGTTATGTCCTTTAGTAACAGAGAGGTAAGAAAATGGAAAGAAAGCTGGTTTTTTTTGAGCGGTATCTGACCTTGTGGATACTGTTCTGCATCGGCGCCGGTATCACAATCGGTAAGGTCGCGCCAGGAGTAGCCCCGTGCACCGCGATGGTGCTTGTCTGGGGGTATCTCGCGAAGGGGAACGACGGGCATACACTCATCATGGTAGCGATCAACTCGCTGGCGATGCTGTTTTTGTACGGTCTGCTGGGCGGATACCTGCTCGGGGTCGGCAAACTACCGATACCGTGGGAGGCGTTGCTGATCTCGATATTGATCTACGTGGCGCTACCGCTCGTCGCTGGCTATGTTTCGAGAAAGCTGATAATCAGCACAAAAGGGAAGGAGTGGTTCGAAGAGGAGTTTCTGCACTTTCTGACACCGGTGTCGATCATCGCGCTTCTGTTTACCCTGGTATTACTCTTCTCGTTTAAGGGGAGTACTATACTTGAACAACCGCTCACAATACTCTGGATAGCGATACCGCTTTTCATACAGACGATGTTCATCTTCTGGCTCACTGTCAAAGCTCATGAAGCTCAAGTATGAAGATGCCGCACCAACAGCTTTGATCGGCGCGTCAAATCATTTTGAGGTAGCGATCGCCACCGCGACGATGCTGTTCGGGCTCTCATCAGGCGCGACTCTAGCGACTGTCGTTGGGGTACTTATCGAAGTACCGCTGATGCTCTGGCTCGTAGCGATATGCAAACGCACAAAACATTGGTTTAATTAAATTAATACGATAAACAAGGAGAGATATAAGTGAAAGGTATACTTTTTTTATGCACCGGTAATTCATGCCGGAGCCAGATGGCAGAAGGTTTCGGGGTGAACATGTTTCCTGAAGGTGTGACGGTGTTCAGCGCCGGGACAGATCCGCAGGGGATAAACCCGAGAGCGATAATAGCGATGAACGAGGTCGAGATAGATATTTCGGCTCAGCAATCTCAACACGTGAATGACCTGCCGATAAAGCAGATAGACACAGTGATAACTCTTTGCGGTGACGCGAATGAGAATTGCCCGGTTTTCCCCAGTAATGTCGAGCGGATACACTGGGATCTGAACGATCCCGCGGCGGCTACCGGTAGCGACGATGAGATCATGAGCACGTTTCGCGCGATTCGGGATAAGATAAAGAGCAATATAAGTGAGCTTATCGCTGAGAGGCTGTAGGTCGATTTAAGTATGAATTCTGTTCAGGATTTTACAGGGTGGTACTTACCATTTCTTATTTTATCCTATAGCTTTTCTACCTACTTCCCAACCTCACCCCTCACCTGAAACTTCCTCACAGCCTTCTTATGCTTACCGAAAGTCTCAGAGAAGTAGTGCGAGCCGTTGTTCTTCGAGACGAAGAAGAGGTACGGCACGTCCGCCGGGTTGAGCGCGGCCTTGAGGGCGGCGAGTCCGGGGTTCGCGATCGGGGTCGGTGGGAACCCTTTTATTTTGTACGTGTTGTATGCGGTGAATGTGCGCAGGTGTTTGCGCGTGACATTGCCGTCGAAATCGGCGATACCGTAGATTACGGTCGGGTCGCTCTGGAGCATCATATTTATTTTCAGCCGGTTGTGGAAAACACCGGAGATTATCGACATCTCGCTGACCTTCGAGGTCTCCTTCTCGATGATCGACGCAAGGGTCGTGATCTCGTGACGGGTCATACCGAGCTCCTTCGCGCGGGCGCGCATCTTTTTGTCGAAGTGCAGTTTAAAATTCCAGACCATCTTCAGGATCATATCGTCGAGCGACATGTTCTTGTTAAAATAATACGTATCTGGAAAGAGGTATCCTTCAAGCATCGGGGCGTTGATCCCCATACGCGTCGTGAAATCCTTGCTCATGCACCTTTCGAGAAAATCGTCGCGGCTGATCCCCATCTTATCAAAGAAAACGTCCGCCACTTGGTATATATTGTAACCCTCGGGGATCGTTAGCTTATATTTTTTTATCTCCCCGGTAATAAGCTTGTTGACAACATCTATCGGTCGCATTGAGGTGGTGAACTCATACTCCCCGAACTTGAACGCTCGGAGCTTCTTGTTCAGCCTCGCGAAGTAGTAAAACTTCTTCGCGCCGACAATCACGCCGTTTTCCTCAAGCTTCGCTATGATCTTCGGGATGCTCTCCCCCTGCTCGATCACGATCAGGCGTTTTTCGTTTTTATTGTCCGGTGTTGAGTGGATGTACTGGTTATATTCATGTGACAGGTAGAGCGCGGCCGCTACGGTGATGACCAGAAAAGCGATCGCGAATCTGATAAGGAGCTTCATTAAACATTGTCCCCTTGAAACTCTTTGAAGTCGAGGTAGCCCTGGAGGATGTACGCCGCCGCCATTTTGTCGACGACTTTTTTGCGTTTGTCGCGTCGGACGTCGGCCGCGATCAGCGTGCGTGTTACCGCCTGCGTGCTCATCCGCTCGTCCCACAAAGAGACCGGGATGTTGATGTTGCTCTTCAGCAGCTCGACAAACTCGAGGACGCGCTGGGCGCTCTTCCCGATCGAACCATCCATGTTTTTTGGTAGCCCGACGACGATACCGGTGATATTGTACTTATCCACTAGATCCATTAACTTCTGGAAATCATCTTCTTTTTTCTTCCGGTGAATCGTCGCGACAGGTTGCGCGGTCCATCCAAAATCGTCGCTGACGGCGATCCCGATGCGCTTACTCCCCATATCCAAACCCATATACTTCATTGTTTAATGCTCCCTTTTTAAGTGTATCTT
>JAJRXV010000076.1 GCA_024276115.1 Deltaproteobacteria bacterium | reverse complement strand
GGTTCCCGATAAAAAACTTCTGGAATGACGTTTGGCAACCCCGGAATTACGTTGTTGCTATCCCCTGAATACGTTGTAACAACCCCAATATTACGTTATGATTCACTCTTTCATTTAGCATAAAACAAAAAAACGGCATTGTCTATCTAAAAACCTCTATCCAAATAAGTAACCGCTTCTTTCGCGGTTGTCGCGATATCCTTGTCACTGCTCTTGCAAAGCTTTTGCAACGGTTCGAGCGCGCGCGCGTCACCGATCTTCCCGAGAGCTTCGGCCGCGGAAAGCACAGTAACAGTACTATTATCGTCAAGCAGTTCTATCAACGCTCCGGTAGCTTCATTGACCCTCATGTTCCCGAGCGCTTCCACTAAGTGATATTTTATTTTCAGGCTATCACATTTTTTCAGCGATTCGAGTAGCTTTGGCGCTACGAGATCCGGGGCACTCTTTGAGAGCCCTTTTATTACAGCTATCTTGACCTCATTATCTTCGTCACCTATCATCTGGAGCAGTTCGGCGCTAAAATTGTTCGCATGGTGTTCAGATACCGCCTCAACGGTGATCTTTCGAAGTTGAGGATCGTCGTCTTTCAGGTAGTCAATAAGGATATTCATCGATTTTAGTGAATCTATCTTACCCATAGAGAGTAGCGCCAGGCGAATCTCATCATGATTTGCCGAGTGCGCCAGGACTTCGCTCAGTTTTTTTATGACAGCTTCACCACCGATCTGGGCGAGTGCGTCAGTCGCGTCGAGCCTGATATTCGGGTATGGGTCATCAAAAAGCGCGACGAGGTCATCTATCGCCGATTCTTCCCTTAGTTTTCCGAGAGATTTCGCGCTATTGCCGCGTGTATGCCCCTCTGGGTCTTTTAGGTATTTTTTCAGCGCGCTAGTAGCTTCAGGGTGTTTGATAAGCCCGAACGTTCTGGCGAGTACTCTGCGCAAAATTTTGTTCGGAGTATCTTTAAGGCTAAGCAGACTTTCTATCGCTGATTCAGCTTTTAGAGTACCCAAAACATCTATCAGTTCAGCTTTTATCTCATCTGGCGTGGTGATAGACTCGATAGCGAAAATAATATGAGAGAGGTCAGCCGGATTTATGTTGACTATGGCGCCGAACAGGTGTTGTTTTATATCCTGTTTGCAGTCGAGCATAGCGACATTGAGTTCAGCGTTGATAAACTCACTTAACAGAGGTTTTATCGCACGCTCGTTTTTTAACCATCCTAAAATGCTGATAACGTTTATCTTAGTCTGAATATCAGCGGCCTCAAGGACGCTAAGGAGTTGATCTATATTTATTTTATAGTTTGAAGAGTTAATAATCTCATCGTCCGCCCGCTTCATTATCTTATCAAGCGCGGTGACGATAGCCCCTTGAAAAGCCTTGTTATCCGTATTAAGCAACTCTATAAGCGTCGGGATCACTTGCTTGTCTCCAACCTCACCTATTGCTGTGACAGCGGAATAGAGTGACATCCCGCTTAAAAGTGGGAGTATGTTGACGAGCGCTTCTGTCGCACGCGTGTCGTCGAATCCGCTCAGGCTTTTTATGACTGAACACTGCATCCACACATCGCGATCAAGCCTCCTTATGAGCTCTGGTACTGCTTTAGGGTCTCTTATCTTGCCGAGGCTTTCGGCTGCGCCGGCGGCGACATTGACGTCAGAGTCCTCCATTGCCTCTATCAGAGCATTGACTGATCGCGGATCGCATAGTTCTCCGAGGATATCAGTTGCGAATTTTCTCAGGTCGCGGTCATTATCCTTGAGCAGGTTAATCATCTCTTCTAGTGAATCGCCACCAATCTCACAAAGCATCTCGAATGAGAGGTTTCTGAGTTTAGCGTGTTCTGAGGCTAAGAGAGGTATTGCTTTCTGGATGACTATCACTCCCCTAATGCCCGCGAGCGTTGCCTGCGCGGCCTCAGCTACAGCTCTGCTAGAATCGTTCAGAGCATCCACAAGCGCGTCTATAACTGTTTCAGAAGAGTGCTTCAGAAGCTCTTCCGCGGCCATCCTGCGGATATCCTCATCATAATTCTTCAGGTTGTCAAGCAACTCTTTGGTGTGATCGGTCATGCTTTTTCCCTTTATTTATCTTTAAAAACCTTAACCACTAAAGGCACAGAGTAAAACAGTTTTTATTTGCTACGCTCAGCGTTTTTGTCCTGGATTCCCGATTACTACCTCGGGAATGACGCTGTGTGTCTTCGGGAATGACAGCGTCTCCCCTCGGGAACGATACAATGCGGGGTCATAATTCACACTGAGCTGTTACTTCCGGTATACAAGCGTCTTTTTAAGCCGTGCCAGCTTGAAGGAAGCGCTTATACGCCCTAATGATTCCCCGACTCCGAGCAGTACAAATCCACCTTTATTTAGTATATCAAAAAAATCACTCACTACTTGTTTTTTTGCTTTATCGTCAAAATAAATAAGAACATTACGGCAAAAAAGAACGTCGATGTTCCTTATCTGTTTTACTTCCTGGCTGTTTATAAGGTTCAGGCGTTTGAGGCGCACCATCTTCTTTATTTCGTCACTGATAACGAACTTGTCCCCATCCTTTGAGAAGTATTTTTTCAAAATGTCAGCTGGTACGTCCTTCACGGCTCTCGGGATATACGTCCCCCTGTCGCACTGCGTCAGCACTTCAGTGTTAATGTCGGTCGCGATTATCTCTATCCTCCAGCCCTCAAGATTTTTCAGATGTTCTTTCAGGATTATCGCGATAGTGTACGGCTCGTCGCCAGTGGAACACGCCGCGGACCATATCCTGATCGTGCGGTCGTTCTTTTGCCTCTTCTCCTCGACCAGCGTAGGGAGTATCTCCTCGGCGAAGGAAGTCATCTGCGGAAAGTCCCTGAAAAAATAAGTTTCGTTTGTCGTTACAAGGTTTATAAGCTTTTTTAATTCGTCATCGCTGTTTTGGAACTTCAAAAACCTGTAGTATTCCTTCGCGTTCAGGCTGTTAGTCTCAGCGACCCGGTTAGATATACGGGTCTTCAGGAAGTACATCTTTTTATCCTCGAAGTACACCCCGATCCGCTCGTATATAAAATCTCTTAATAATCTGAACTCTTCTAATGTAATGTCCATTCTTAAGCCTTTTCATTTACCAGACGAATTATCTCTTCTGCGACCTTATCGGCCCGAAGCACATGATCGACACTGCCGGTTTTTATCGCTTCTCGCGGCATCCCAAAAATAACAGCGGTAGACTCATCTTCCGCTATGGTAACACCACCGGATTTTTTTATATTAGCTATACCTGTCGCGCCGTCATCCCCCATACCGGTGAGGACAACCCCGATAATATTCGGCGAGTAAGTCTCGACAAGTGAGTTAAACGTGAGGTTGACGTTCGGTTTGTAGATCGTATTTGTTTTAGTATCAATGTTTAATACCCTTTTGTTTGTGCCTTTTTCTTTGTTGATGATTAGTTGAGAGCTTCCTTTCGCTATATATACCTTCGATTTTTCGATGAACTCATTATCCTCAGCTTCCTTGACCGTGATGCTACTCGCATCATTCAGCCTCTTCGCGAATGTCTTTGTAAATAGAGCCGGCATGTGCTGGATGATAAATACCGGTGCGTTAAGGTCCGCCGGCAGTTTCGGTATCACTTCAAACAGAGTTGTCGGTCCGCCGGTAGAGGCCCCAATCGCGACGACTACGTCGCCTTTTTTTGAGAGCTGAGAGTGTACTGAACCTGTATAGCTTTTGGCAGGCGTTGTGTTTTTTTGCGGAATCGGTTTCATCGGAGCCCGGCGGCGTAATTTGGAGCCCGCGGCGTTTTTTATTTTAGATATTATCTCATCCCGCTGCTTGTCAATATCAAAAGATATCGAGCCAGACGGCTTGGCTACATAGTCTATAGCGCCTATCTCAAGCGCGTCAAAAGTCTCTTTCGCGCCTTCCTGCGTGAGTGCGCTTATCATGATTACAGGAGTTGGTTTGGTCGCCATAATGTGTTTCAGGGCGGTGATACCATCCATCTCGGGCATGTTTATATCAAGTGTTATAACGTCTATATCAGTGGTTTTTAAGAGATCTAACGCTTCCTTGCCATTTTTAGCTGTAGTCGCGACAGTTACCCCTGGTTCACTGTTTACTATAGTGCTTATGATCTTACGCATAAACACCGAGTCATCCACCACCATTACATTTATCTCTTTACCCATAAACTACTTAACCTCTTTACTTTTATCTTTTTTAGTTTTTTCAGACTCACTTTCATTCTCTGCGTCCTTTAGGTCAGACGCGACCAAAGCCTTTTTTTCCTCGCTATTTAAGAGGCTGAAAAGATTTAACATTATCATCATCTCCGCACCATCTTTAAGCTTGACGACAGAGTCTATGTAATCGTTCTCGATACTTGTTATTATTTTTGGAGCGGGCTCCATCTGAGAGCGGTATATAGTCCGCACTGAATCCACCGAGTCAACGATGAAACCGGTCTTTATCCCATCTATATTCGCGATGACAACACGTGTATTGTCGTCAGGGAGCTTTCTCGGGAAGCCAAAGCGCGCGCGCAGATCTATCACAAAAACAATGTCGCCGCGCAGGTTTATCACACCATCCACAAACGATGGCGCGCTCGGTACTTTTGTCAGCTCGGGGTATCTTGATATCTCTATCACGACTTCTACAGGGATAGTGAAGGTGTCCTCACCCACAACAAAATTGACGACGACAAAAGCCTCATCTTTGACCGCTTCCTTTCGCGATTTCAGACTTTCAGCCGACTCATCTTTCACTTCTGTCAGGAGTGAAAGCTCCTCCTCGCTGAACAGGTTGTTAAGAGAAATATATGATATGATTTTTGAGTGGTCAGAGTCGTCAAGCTTGATCACGCCATAGAGTTGATCGATTTCGCTCTTCGCTAAAGTCGGTGGTGGCGTGCTTATCAGCGTCTCTGGAACTCTGATTATCTCCGCGATCGCGTCAACGATGAAACCTACTTCGCAGTTACCGATATCGACAACGATTATCGCGGTGTCTTCATTCTCCACTAACCTGTCATAGTTGAACCTGATGTGAAAATCCACAATAGGTATTACCGCGCCTCGCAATGAGATAACTCCCCGAATAAAATCAGGTGATTGAGGTATCGGGACTATCTCACGCAGTTTGATTATCTCATCCGCGTCCTGGATGTTTATCGCGTACAGCTCGGTCTGAAGGCAGAATGTAATGAGCTGGATCATCTCCTCCTTCTCGGTTTCCACCTGCTCGTATCCGTAGTCACTCCCGGTGACAAGTTCATCTTCAAGCTCCTCGCTGAAAAACTCATTGACGTCTAGTATCTCTTCGATATTCAAAAGCAATATTGTCTCATCATTTAGAGTCCTTACGACCCCTTTAAGGTACTTAGTGTCGATGTTCTTCAGGAGTGCCGGGGTAGGTTGTATCTCTTGACTAGCTACATGAACGACCTCATTAACGTCATCGACTATCATGCCGATATAACCATTCTTAAAAAATAAAATGGCGATACGTGAAAGCTCGTCGTACTCTTTTTGCTCCAGCCCAAAGCGGGTTCTTATGTCTATAACAGAAATTATCTCGCCGCGCAGGTTGACTATCCCGACAAAGTAGTCAGGTGTCCGCGGCACCGAAGTGATCTTTGGTATCTCGATTATTTCACGAATATTAGCGATGTTAACGCCAAAGCGGTCATTGTTGATAAGAAATTTGATCAACAATGTATCGTTAACTGAAGCAGCGACTTGTTCAGCTTCCATTATCTACCCCAAAGTGTTTTTTGTTCAAAATCAACTATTTAAGTTTAATGTAAAAAAAACTAATTACAAGTTTATTTTTAACCTTGGTTCGCGGGCGCCTTAAATGAAACTAATTCTGATTCTGTATGAGGCCATAAAGAGGCTTTTCGCATGTTCTACTGCTTGCTTGGTTCCTTTGCTTTACCAGCGTCCATCTCTGTGCTGTCCATTGAGTATGTCAGCTTGCCGTCAGCGTTCCACTTATGCATTATATTCATTTCACCGGTTTTGCTAAAGTACGCCTCATGCTGCTTTTGACCGTTTTCGTACCACTGTATCGCGACGTTAACGCCACGGTCATTGTAAAATTCCTGCTCACTTTTTTTCTTACCATTCTCATAGTAGCTGGTATACTTACCGTTCTTCTTGCCATCTTTATATTCTACCGTCGCCAGTAGCTCACCAGTCGGGAACTTTACCTCGGCCATACCGGTGAACGGCTTCTCATCGCCCACTTTGTAGATCAGGCCATCGATTTTTTTCATCTGAGCCTTAGATATAACGACCTGCTCTGCCGCGTACGCGCATACGCTGAGCGAAAAAAGTAAACATACGGTAATCAATATTTTTTTCATAACAAACACCTCCAGATTTTTTTATACCTCATATTATAACAAGGAGTGAAAAATAATACAAGGATTTTGCACCGGTAATGGATTACAGTTATTGAAGTCAGTTGGGTGCGGTAGAGCAACAAAAAAAATGACAATGGCGGAAATAAACTGAAATAGATTCCTAAAATAAACGGGTTATTATGGGCAACATGCCCCTTATACTACGCCATAGCCGCCGGCTTAAAAGCGATTTTAGCGCACTTCGGGAAGGGCATAAATATAAAAAACAGTAAAAAAGAACAAAACTTACAGATGGCTCTGCTACGGTGAAATTTTTTGGGGTAACGCCAAGGGTTTTAACCGTTGACATATAATAGAATTAGTGATAATTTAAATTGTTACCAGTAGTTGAATCCAACCGATACCAACGTGGTATCAGGAAGCGTATTTGATGACAGTGCGGGGATACACAAAAAGTTCAAAAATAGACAGGGACAAGATGATAGTGGAGTACGCTCCATTGGTCAAATTGATCGCTGGTCGGCTTGCTATGCGGTTGCCGCACAATATCGACCGTGACGACCTGACCGAGGTCGGTATTTTGGGGCTCATTGACGCGATAGACAAGTACGAGCCGGCGAAGGGCGTAAAGTTCAAAAGTTACGCTGAGATACGTGTTCGCGGGGCGATGCTTGACTACCTGAGGGCTTTAGACTGGATCCCGAGGAGCGTTAGGGACAAGGCGCGGGAGATCGCGAAAGCTTTTAAGAGCGTGGAACACCGGCTGAAACGGAACGCGACCGAAGAAGAGATAGCGAAAGAGCTTGGGATTTCGCTGGCGGAGTACCACGAGCGTTTAAACAGCGCGAAAGTCGTCTCCATCATAAGCATAGATGAAGTGTTGAAGGACGAAAAAGGCGGTCGTCAGCGGCGGTTCGGTGATATTGTCATTGATGTTCACCAAAAATACACTGACGAGATCATCAGCAACAGTGAAGTAAGACAGATACTTCAGAAGCATATCGAGGTACTCCCGGAGAAGGAAAAACTGGTGATATCACTCTACTATTATGATGAGCTGACGATGAAAGAGATCGGGCAGGTGCTGAGCCTTACAGAGTCCCGGGTCTCGCAGCTCCACTCGAGCGCGATATTAAGATTAAAGAGTAAACTGAAAAATACCGATATAACTTAAATAAATACCATAGCTTGAAAGGTGGTGGGGATTTTGGCGGAATTATTAAGCCAGGAGGAGGTCAACGCGTTACTTGAGACGGTGGCGTCTTCTGGGGATGTGACGGACTTTGAGACGAAGGAGTTTGAGCCTTCAACATACAAGAAGCGTGACCCGCAGTACGACTTCAAGCGTCCAAACCGGTTGTCGAAAGACCTGCTCCAGTCGCTCCACTTTTTGCATGACAGGTACGCGCGTAACTTCAGCCTAACGCTCTCTGGTTATCTCAGGGAGATGGCCGAGGTGAACCTTATCTCGATTGACCAGTTGCCTTACTCTGATTTCCTTATGTCACTTCCTGACACTACCTCTATCAATGTGATCGACCTTGAGCCCGGAAACGGCAAGCTGATACTTGAGGTAAACCTGTCGCTGGTGTTCCCGATCATCGAGAAGCTTCTTGGTGGCAGTGGCGGTCCGATGGACAAGATCCGTGAGATCACCGACATAGAGCAACAGCTGATCGAGGAGTTTATCCACCTTTCGGTTTCTGACCTGCAAGAGGCGTGGCGTACTGTCATACCGACGACCTTCAATCTTGAGAGCAGTGAGACCAGTCCGCGTCTTGTACAGATCGTCGCGCCAAACGAGATTGTCGCCGCGCTGGTATTTGAGATACGTATGGGGGCTGTCTCTGGCATGATGAACTTCTGCATACCGGCGCACCTTCTCGAACCGCTCCGGCACCAGTTCGAGGTCGAAAAGAGCGCGTACGTAGCAGACGAAAAAGTAATAAGAGAAGCGCGTAACCGTATATTCAGCGTCCTCATGTATACAGAGACAACGATGGAAGCGCTTTTGGGTAAGGTCAAGGTGAAGATACGTGATATCATCGAACTCAAGCAGGGTGATATTATCCCGCTCGACGTTAAAGTCGATGATTTAATAGCGATTAATATCGGTGGCAGAGAAAAATACAAAGGGCTTTACGGTATGCTAGAAGAAAGAAAAGCGATCAGGATAGAGGAAGTAATCAAGAAGGAAGAATTTGAGGAATAGGACTAATTAAATGAGTGAAGATACTTTAGCCCAGGAAGAAATTGACGCGCTGTTGTCGGCCGCGGCCGGAGACACGACACCCGAGCCAGAGCCGATAGAAGACCCGTCGCTCGAAATAGCTGACGAGTTCCTTAACTCCGCGCGTGAGATATTTCTTTCTCTATTAGGCAATGATGTTGACATCGCAAAGGGCGAGTCAGGTCCGATCCCCGTGGATATGTTCGCGCAGGAGTTAAGCGCGTCGGTCGCGGTGGCGTTTGTCACCCCGAGCAAAGGGCTTACAGCTAAGGGCGTTATTATATTTGACGAAAAGAAGGCCTCAATTGTCACTGACCTTATTCTTATGGGTGAGGGTGAGGAGAAGGAGAGTTTTTCAGAAGATGACATCGACGCATTAAAAGAAGCTATAAACCAGACTATGGGTAATCTGGGGCAAAATCTCACCGGCAAATATAGCGAGCCGATCGCGTTTGATCAGGCTGAAATCAAGATCTTTTCTCCTGAAGAGGCGCTCGCGGCGGTGAAGGAAAGAATCCCTGACGAGTCGTACCACAGCTCGCTTTTTACGCTTAAAATCGCGGATAAAGTCGATACACCGTTCCGGCTCTTGTTGCCGCTGTCGATCGAAGATGAAGTGACCGCGCTTAAAGCTAAGGCGGTAGCGCCGCCACCAGAGGCTGCCGAACCTTCACCTGTACCGACGGTGACGTCTGAGGCGTCTGAGGTTATAGACGGCAATCTCGATATTATACTTGATCTGGAGGTGGAGATTCTCGTAAGGCTCGGTGAGGCTGTGCGCCCTCTGAAGGACATAAGGCATTTGGTCAAAGGGAAGATCCTAAAACTTGACAGGGCGGCCGACGCACCGGTAGAAATCCTCGTAAATAACACTGTGATAGCGCGTGGTGAGCTGGTGGTAATACCACCGCACTACTTCGCTATAAACATAACCGAAGTGAAGAACCGCTTAGAAAGAATAAAAAACCTACAATTTGATCAAAAGGTGGTAAATTGAAAAAAACAGTTGTGCTGACATTTAAAGAAACGACTTGGGATAAGCCGATAGTCTACAAACTTATCAAGGACTTTGACCTCGTTTTTAACATCCTGAAAGCTGAGATATCCCCGAACAAAGAAGGTCTTTTAGTGCTTGAGATCACCGGCTCTGAGGAGGCGTTCAACGATGGCATCAATTACCTGAAAAGGTTCGATATAGCGATCACCTCAATCGAAAAAGAGGTGACACGCATTGAGAAGAAATGCCTTCACTGTGGGCTTTGTACCGCTACCTGCCCGACAAAAGCACTCTATGTCAACCGTGAGACGATGGAAGTGATATTTGATGTCTCAAAGTGCATCGCCTGCGACGCGTGCATAAAAATCTGCCCACCGAGAGCGATGAAGGTCGGGTTTAGAAACTGATCCCCATGAAAAAAGATATCTACCTCGATAATAACGCTACTACCAGGGTTGCTGATGAAGTGAGGGAGGCGATGTCGCCTTTCTTCCGTGAAATGTACGGTAATCCGTCGAGCATCCACGCCAAGGGGCGCGAGGCGAAGAAGCACCTTGAGATCGCGCGCGCGCGGGTGGCGGATTATTTGAATTGCGCCACTGACGAGGTGGTTTTTACGAGTTGTGGTTCTGAGAGTAATAACCTCGCGATAAAAGGGGCTTTTTTTTCATCGCCCAAAAAAAAACGCCATATAATCACCTGCGTCACCGAGCACCCGTCTGTCAGAAACACATGCGAGTCACTCAAAGAGCTCGGCGCGGAGATCACTTACCTTACTGTTGACAGCTCAGGTTTTATCGATATGGATGAACTTGCCGCGAGCATCACCGACGACACTATCCTGATATCTGTAATGCTCGCGAACAACGAGACCGGCATAATAAACGATATCGCCGCGGTCGCGGAGATATCTCGTGATAGAGGCGTTCTTATCCACACTGACGCTGTGCAGGCCAGCGGGAAGATACCGCTCGACGTCGCGTCGCTCGGTGTCGATATGCTCTCTATATCAGGGCATAAATTCCACGCCCCGAAAGGTGTCGGCGCACTGTATGTCAAGAAGGGGCTGGCGCTTGTGGCGCTCATAGATGGCGGTGGTCAGGAGTTCGGGCTGCGCGCCGGTACGGAGAACGTACCATACTGCGTCGGGCTCGGGAAGGCGTGTGAGATCGCGCGGAAGAGTATCGGTGAGAATTTCAACCACCTTTTGTCGCTGAAGCGTGAGTTTTACGCGGCAGTTGTCGAGAATGTAACCGATGTCGCGCTTAATGGCGATTTTGAGAAGAGCTTACCGAATACGCTGAGCCTGAGCTTTAAGGGCGTGGATGTGCAGTCGCTCTTGATAAACCTCGACCTGAAAGGGGTGATGGTGTCGTCAGGCAGCGCATGTTCTTCTGGCGCTCCGAAAGCGTCTCACGTGCTGACCGCGATGCGGCTTGGCGCCGAACGTCTGAAATGCGTGCTGAGGGTAAGTTTTTCTACATATACAACGGCTGAGGAGATCGGTCGCGCCGCTGATATCCTGATCGAAGCGGTCAACTCTCTGAAGAAGAAATATTAGTTAAAAAAAACAAACGCCGCGAGCGCCTTAAGCCGACCCGCCGCTAAGTATAGTCACTCTGTAATGTAAGGCTCCTGCACAACCTGCTTTTATGTATAAAAAACTACTGCCGTCGTCCCGAACTTGAGGTGCGCCTCTGGTTTCGGGATCTACCCGGATTTATTAGGATTACCAGATCCTGAAATAAATTCAGGACGACAGTTTTGGAGTTGTGCAGTCTTTATATTTTATCGCCGGGTTAATAATGTGATGATTAGCGCAAATATGTAATTAAAATTATGGACACGTTTTGTGATTGAGTGTCACCCCTGCCCCACAAACTTTCAAGATTTTCCTGTAAATATCTTCAATCCTCTGCTATAATTCTTTTTACTAATCCAAACACGTAAGAACGAGCGACCCAAAATGAGCCTGCTGACAAAAGAGCTGATAAAAAAAATCAGGAAGATAGAGATAAAGATGAGCCGCCTCGTCGATGAGCTTATGGCAGGGCAGTACCACAGCGTATTCAAGGGGCAGGGTATCGAGTTCGCCGAGGTGCGACCATATCAGTACTGCGATGACATACGCGGCATCGACTGGAACGTCACCGCGCGGATGGGCGAGCCGTACGTCAAGAAGTTCATCGAGGAGCGCGAGCTTTTCGTATACCTGCTCGTCGATATGAGCGCGTCGGGGCAGTTCGCCACCGTGGGGAAGCAAAAGAGCGAGATAATCGCTGAGCTGAGCGCGCTTCTCGCCTTCTGCGCCATCAAGAACAACGATCAGGTGGGGCTTATCCTCTTTTGTGACGGGGTGGAAAAATTCGTCAGGGTCGGGAAGGGAAAAAAACACGTCCTGCGCGTCATTCGGGAGATACTATACCACAAGCCGCGCGGCAAAAAGACTAACATCGCCGCCGCGCTCGAGTACCTGAATAGGGTCGCGAAACGTCGCAGTATTGTTTTTCTGATCTCGGATTTCATCGCCGCCGACTTCTCCAAACCGCTGAAAGTCACGAGCAAAAAACATGACCTCGTCGGTATGACCGTGTACGACCCGAAGGAGTATCAGTTCGATGATCTCGGTATCGTCACTTTCGAGGACGCCGAAACCGCCGAGCGCGTCATGGTGGACAGCTCGGGGAAGGGCTTCGCCGAGCGGTTTGAGAGCAATGTCAACGCACGTCGAGAGCGCGTTGAGAGCGTGTTCAAAAAATACAAAATCGATAACATCGTCTTCTCCACCGACAAACCATACATGCCGCCGCTCTTAAGCTATTTCAAAAAACGCGCGAAGAGGTTTTAGTGATGAACTGTGATATTACTACCAAAACCTTCCGCCTTCTTACTGGTATGGTCGTTTTCATCTTCCTGCTCGCTCTACCATTCTCATCAGCATACGCCGGTAGCGACGCCGCGGAGGTGAGCGTCGATATCTCCCCGAAAGTCGTGCGCGTCGGTGATATAATCACGATGAAAGTCTACATAAACCACAGCGAGGACTACTCGCTTTACCTTCCGCCGTCGATAAATCTCGCGCCGTTTGAGATCATCGACACCAAAGCCGAAACTATCAAAAAGGCGGATGAGATTTTTTCCTTCGCGACATTCAAACTCGCTCTGTACCAGACCGGCAGCTTCACCGTACCGAAGATAAACCTGCTCCTGAAGAATGAAAAGGAGCGGATCGAGGTGATGACGCCGCAGTTTCTGATCGAGGTGACATCTCTCTTGAAAGCGCAAAATAACGCGCTCATCCCGATAAACCCGCCGGTTGATGTACGGCAGAGCTACCTGAAATATTTGATGTATCTCTGGGCGATATCATTTTGCGTGATCGTCGCGTCGCTCCTGTATTTTCGGAAGCGGAGGAAGGCGAAGCGTCACAGACCGGTGAAGGCGAAGAGGAAGACCGACCCGAAGCTCGCGTCGCTGGCGATGTTGGAGAAGATTTTCGCTCACAATAACATTCAGACGATGAGCGACAAGGAGATTTGCGAAAACGTTTCCTTCACCGTAAAATATTTTATCAAGGAGAGGTTCAGCGTCGATTCTCTCGAGATGACGACCTCTGAGCTGCTAGAAAGCCTCGAAGATATCGGTGCGAGTAAAAAATGCCTGAACGCGTCTTACCGACTCCTATCAAACTGCGACCTCGTCAAGTTCGCCGGGATACCGCTGAAAAACAGCATCGACACGATCCACGATTACGCGATGGAGGTGGTGAAGACGTAGCGGGTGAAGTGTGAAGAATGATGAGTGAGGAATTAAGATTTAATAATGCGACGCAGCGCTACATGCTTATTATTGCCGCGTTTAACCAACCTACAGACTACCCGTAGGGGGCGCCCCTACTACCTGATAAGACCCCCAGAATCCCCGGCGCGAAATCCGCTTGAAAAAAAACGATTATAATAGTATAGTAACCCCACTAATCAACGAGGGGGAGTTTTATGCGAAAGGTGAATATTGGGCTTATCGGTTTCGGTACTATCGGCGCGGGCGTGGTCAAGCTACTGAACCAGAACGGAAAATTAATAGAGAAGAGAACTGGGGTCAAGCTGGTGCTGAAGAAGATCGCTGACCTTGATATAACTACCGACAGAGGTGTGAAGGTAAAAGATGGCGTGCTCACGATGAGCGTCAATGATATACTCGAAGATCCTGAGATAGATATCGTGATCGAGCTGATCGGGGGCTACAAACCGGCGAAGGATTTTATGCTCAAAGCGATAAAGAGCGGTAAGCACGTCGTCACAGCGAACAAAGCTCTGCTCGCTGTATACGGAGACGAAATCTTCAGCGCGACCGAAAAACACGGTGTCGATATAGGTTTTGAGGCATCCGTCTGCGGCGGCATCCCAATAATCCGCTCTATCAAAGAAGGGCTCTGCGCGACGAAAATCACCTCCTTCTACGGTATCTTCAACGGTACATGCAACTACATCCTCACAAAGATGACCGAGGAGGGGAAGGAGTTCGACGATGTTTTGAGCGAGGCGCAAGAACTCGGTTACGCAGAGGCGGACCCGACCTTCGATGTCGAAGGTATCGACGCGGCGCACAAGCTCGCGATTTTGCTTATGCTATCATACGGCACAAAAGTAAACTTCAAAAAAATATTCACCGAGGGGATATCAGAAGTCGCTCCGATAGATATAGAGTTCGCCAACAACCTCGGCTACAAAATAAAACTAATAGCGATCGGTAAGGATAACGGTAAAGATATCGAGGCGCGCGTCCACCCGACGATGCTCCGCTCTGACCACCCGCTCGCGACGGTAAACGATGTCTACAACGCTGTTTACGTCAACACCGACGCCACCGGCCCGACAATGTTCTACGGTAAGGGCGCCGGTATGCTCCCTACCGCGAGCGCTGTCCTCAGCGATGTTATCGAGGTCGCGCGTAACATAAACCTCGGTATCAGCGGCCGCGTCCCCGCGCTCTCATACAAGAGCGATCAGATGAGCGACAGACCGATCAAACCGATAGGGGATGTCGTCAGCAAGTACTATATGCGCCTCACAGTGAAGGATAAACCCGGCGTTCTCTCAAAGATAGCCGGTATTCTCGGTGACCATAAAATCAGCATAGAGTCAGTGATACAAAAGGGTAAACCGGCGACCGATAACGTACCGATCGTCCTCCAGACCTACGAGGCGCTCGACTCAAGCGTGAAAAAAGCTGTGCAGGCGCTCAGCAAACGAAGCTTTGTGACAAAAAAGACAGTATGTATTCGGATAGAGGATCAGCTGGAGTAGAAGGCGAGGTGGGGGAGGGTCGTAGGGTAAAATCTTATTTGATGGCTATTTGATAGAACCTACTGTTTCTGAGGTCGCTTTTGAGGTATGTTCAATCATATCAGCCCCTTACCTGCAACACGTTTATTTGATGGTAGGTCAGATTAAGCGGAGCGAATCTGAAAAAAGCTCAATGTAAATATTAATTTATAGAGGAGTTGTTGTGAATTATAATCGTTCTGATGAGTACCTCGTCAGCATTGTACAGGAATTGTGCAAATCCCCTTCTGAAACCGAGTGGGTAGAGTTTAAGCATAACAATGATAACCCTAAACAGATAGGAGAGTATATCTCTGCGCTATCCAACTCTGCGGCGCTTATGGGAAAAGTAAACGCTTATATGATCTGGGGGGTAGATGATAAAACTCATGAGCTGATTGGGACTGATTTTAAGCTAGAGGCTCAAAGAATTCGCCCCTATGACAAATCCGCATCGAAAAAACAGATGAAATATCTGCCATGGTGGGCATAAAAGCCACACTTTTCTTATTTGATGGCTATTTGACAGAACGTACTGTTCCGAAGGTCGTCTCCGAGACATGTTCAGTAATATCAACGTCTTACCTGTGAGGCGTTTATTTGATGGTTATTTGATGGCAAGGTTTTTTTTGGGATGAGTTTTAGAAGGGTTAATAAAATCATAAATATAAATATGAAGCGAACACTTTTACACACAATCTCCGCTGAAAAAAACTCCGCCCCTAACCGAAAAAAGTTGACGCTATCATCATTAAATGTTATCTTAATCAAAATCAATGATTAATGCTTAACCTTTTAAATTGATCCTGTGAGATTAACAAGGGTGCTGGCTAAATTGTCAATTATACCACCACACTACCCTATTATTGATCAGGATTTTTACTCAGAATTCAAGAAGACTAACAAGTGAGTTGCGCCAATGAGTGAAAATATAATCCTCGACGAAAAGAACATCGCGCGCGTTATTTCGCGGATGGCTCATGAAATCATAGAGCATAACAGCGGTATCGAAGGGCTCGTCCTAATCGGTATCAGCATGGGCGGAAACAAGCTCTGCGAGCGTATGCGCGACTGCGTCGAACGGATCGAGGGTACAGCCCTGCCACTCGGTATCATCGACGCGACGCTCTACCGGGACGATATCCGCTCCGGCACCGCGCAACAAGAAGTACACCAGACCGACATCGCCTTTTCGTTAGAGGGGAAAGACGTGATCCTGATCGACGATGTGCTCTTCACAGGGCGCACGATCCGCGCCGCTATGGATGCGCTCATGGCATTCGGCAGACCGAAGACTATACAACTCGCGGTGTTTATTGACCGTGGGCACAGAGAGTTGCCGATCCGGGCGGATTACGTCGGGAAGAACATACCGACCGCGCGTGGCGAAAAAATCGCGCTCGAACTTGACGCGAGCGGCGACGACCGTGTGGTCATCACCAAAAACAGTAACGGATAATTATGGGACTTGCTATTAAACATTTGCTTGACGTTTACAGCCTTTCGAAAGAGGATGTGATGTACATCCTCGATACGGCCGACACGTTCAAGGATATTTCGACGCGCGACATAAAAAAAGTGCCGACCCTGCGCGGTAAGACGGTGATAAACCTCTTCTTCGAGCCTAGCACCCGCACCCGCACATCGTTTGAGCTCGCCGGAAAGCGGCTCTCAGCGGACACGATAAACATCTCGGCCTCTGCCAGCAGCGTGACGAAAGGCGAAACACTGCTCGATACCCTGAAGAACCTCGAAGCGATGAACCCTGACGCGGTGGTAATGCGCCACTTGGCTTCAGGCGCCGCGCACTTCGCGGCTAAGCATGTCAACTTCGCGATAATCAACGCCGGTGACGGACGGCACGCGCACCCGACCCAGGCGCTCCTCGACCTGATGACGATCCGGGACTGCAAAGGGAAAGCTGACGGTCTGAAAGTCACCATAGTCGGTGACATAAACCGAAGCCGCGTTGCCCGCTCAAACATACACCTGCTCTCCAAAGTCGGTTGCGACGTGAGTGTTTGCGCTCCCGCGTCTATGATACCAGCCGGTATAGAGCAGCTCGGGGTGAAGGTACATTACAATATAAAAGACGCGCTCGATGGCGCCGACGTCGTGATGATGTTGCGCATCCAGAAAGAGCGTCACGGCGGCAATTATTTCCCCACACTTCGGGAATATTCACGCTACTTTTCACTCAACAAAGAGACAATAAAATACGCGAAAGAGGATGTGACAGTCATGCACCCCGGACCGATAAACCGGGGCGTGGAGATCGCGTCAGATATCGCCGACAGCGAACTCTCGGTCATACTGCCGCAGGTCACAAACGGTCTCGCGATACGGATGGCGTTGCTCTTTTTACTCGCCGGAGGTAGCAGACAATGAGCCTGATAATCACCGGCGCGCACGTGATCTCCCCGAAGGAGAATATCGACCGTAAACTTACTATATATATAAAAGAGGGTAAAATCGCCGCACTGCATGACAGCGACACCGACCCGAAAACGATCGATAAAGTCGCGGAGCTGTTCGACGCGACCGGGCTCACCGTAACGCCGGGGCTGATCGATATGCACGTACACCTGCGCGAGCCGGGCTACGAGTACAAGGAGGATATCGCGAGCGGCGCCAGAGCGGCGGCGCGTGGCGGTTTCACTTCTGTCGTATGTATGGCGAACACTTGCCCTGTGAACGATAACGCGTCGGTTACGAGGTACATCATCGACAAAGCCGAAAAGGGAGCTTGCGTGAATGTTTTTCCGGTCGGGGCGATGACGCTCGGGCTTGACGGAAAGGCGCTCTCGGAGTACGGTGATATGAAGGAGGCGGGCGCGATAGCTCTCTCTGATGACGGTAAACCGGTGATGGACGCGCTCATGACGCGGCGCGTGATGGAATACGCAAAGACGTTCGACATGCTTTGCATATCCCATTGCGAGGACGCGACTCTGGCGAAGGGTGGCGCGATGAACGAGGGCTTTACCAGCACGCTTTTGGGGCTGACCGGTATCCCTGCCGCAGCGGAAGAAGTGATGATCGCGCGTGATATCATTATAGCCGGGCTGACAGGCGCGCGACTGCACATAGCGCATGTCAGCAGCGCCGGCGCGTTAGAGATCATAAAAAGCGCGAAAGCGCGCGGGGTGAGTGTGACGTGCGAGACCGCGCCGCACTATTTTACGTTGATCGACAGCGACATCACCGACTACGACACGAACTATAAAGTGAACCCGCCGATCCGCTCTGACGCTGACAGGCAGACGATAATCACCGGGGTTCGAGACGGGACTATAGATGTTATAGCGAGCGACCACGCACCGCATCATGCGGACGAAAAGAAAGTCGAGTTCATCAACGCCGCGTTCGGGATCAGCGGTATCGAGACTATGCTACCGCTGACGCTCAAGCTCGTAAGGGAAGATAACCTCACGATGAACGATCTGGTGGCGAGGCTCTCAGAGGCCCCGGCGCGGATACTCGGGCTGGAGAACAAAGGCGTAATACGGGAAGGCGCTGACGCGGACTTGACGCTGATTGATATGGACAAAAAATACACCCTGTGCGCGGATGACCTCCGCTCAAAGGGGAAAAACTCGCCGTTTTTGGGGCGGGAGCTACAAGGGCGCGCGACATCTGTGATCGTCGGTGGTAAGAAGGTTGATTGGTAGGGACGGGTTCCCTAAATTGAATTGGGCATTATGCCCTTAAGAGGATACAATATGAAAAAAGCTATATTATTATTAGAGGACGGTACAATCTTCGAGGGGACGAGCTTTGGCGCGACCGGCGAGATAATCGCCGAGGTGGTATCCAACACATCGATGACCGGCTACCAGGAAATCATCACCGACCCGTCGTACAACAGTCAGCTCGTGACGATGACCTACCCGCAGATCGGAAACTATGGCATAAACGACGAAGATTATGAGTCGGAGAAGCCGCGGATAAGCGGTCTCATCGTGCGTGAGGCGTGCGAACACCCGAGCAACTTCCGCTCCACAATCCCGCTCGGTGACTGGCTCGCCGATAACAACGTCATCGGGATACAAGACATCGACACCCGCGCGCTCGTTCGACACATCCGCACGAAAGGCGCGATGTTAGGGGTCGTCTCCACGCTGGACTTCGACACAGATTCTCTCAGCGCGAAGCTGAAAAACGCTCCCGGGATAGTCGGCGCCGATCTCGTGAAGAACGTCTCGTGCACCGCGCCATACAAAGCTGAAGAAGGCCTCTGGGAGCTCGGTAAAGGTTACGCGAAAGAGGGCGACTTCAAGTTCAAAATCGGGGCTTATGATTTTGGGATCAAGCGCAACATACTGCGATACCTTTATGACCGTGGAATGGACGTAACAGTATATCCGGCTAGCACGCCGTACAGCGATATTCTCGCCGACGCGCCAGACGCGCTCTTCTTGTCGAATGGACCGGGCGATCCGGCGGCAGTGACTTATGCTATTGAGAACATCCGCAACATGGTCGGTAAACTACCGATATTCGGGATATGCCTCGGGCACCAACTGCTCGCGCTCGCGCTCGGCGGGAAGACGTATAAGCTAAAATTCGGGCACCGCGGCGCGAACCAGCCGGTGAAGGATATGACCACCGGAAAGGTGGAGATCAGCTCGCAGAATCACGGCTTCGCGGTCGATATCGATGCGCTTGGCGATGACGCGGTCGTCACACATATAAACCTGAACGACAATACAGTAGAAGGTTTGCGCCACAAGAAACACCCGCTCTTCTCGGTGCAGTACCACCCCGAAGCGTCAGCCGGACCGCATGACAGCGAATACCTGTTCGACAGGTTTTTTGATGTGATAGAGCAGTACAAGAAAGACCCCAGAGGGTTTGACTGGGCAGATATAACGTAATGTTTTTACCGTAGGGGCGACCGCTACGAAAATAGTATGGTAGGTCGGATTAAGGAGCTTGCGACGAATCCGACGTTTGCGTGATGTTGTCAGATTCGCTCCTGTCACCACTAGAGGCGTTTCAGTCGTCCTGAATTTATTTCAGGATCTACTGCACGCGAACAGTAAGGTTGCGTTAGGCGGTAGCCGTAACGCGACAAAAAAAAATAATGTAATGGGATGTTTGTCCTGGGTTCCCGATAGAAACACTCGGGAATGACGGTGTGGCACACTCGGGAAATGACGGCATAGGGCTATTATAAAGGTTATATGAAACATGAACTACCCATCTTACATAGCTCTCTACAAAAGCGGGGAGCTCAAGCGCAGAGTAAAAATGCTGTACCAGATGCTAAAAAGCTGTGACCTCTGCCCGCGCGAATGCGGTGTCAACCGTGTCGCGGGAGAACTCGGCGGCTGCAAAAGCGGTGTGCGCCCAGCGGTGTCGAGCCACAACGCGCACATGGGTGAAGAGCCGCCGATCACCGGTAAAAACGGCTCGGGTACGATATTCTTCACCAACTGTACGATGAAGTGTGTGTTTTGCCAGAACTACCCGATAAGCCAGCTCGGCAATGGTGAAGAGGTGACAGTGACGCGGCTCGCGGGGATGATGCTGAGCCTGCAAAAACGCGGCTGTCACAACATAAATTTTGTGACCCCGTCGCACTACGCGGCGCAGATTGTCCACGCGATTTTGATAGCGGTGGCTAAGGGGCTCAACCTACCGATCGTCTACAACACGAGCGGTTTTGATTCGCTGAAGGTAATAAAGCTCCTTGAGGGAGTTGTGGAGATATATCTGCCGGACATGAAGTACGATGATGATAAAAACGCCTTGAAATGCTCACGCGTTTCAGGGTATAAAGAAGCGAACATGCTCGCGGTCGCGGAGATGATACGACAGGTCGGAAACCTGAAAACAGATGAACGCGGGATCGCTGTAAGCGGCGTTATTATCCGGCACCTTGTGCTACCGGACGGGCTTTCTGGCTCGAAGGGCGTGCTGAAACAGATCGCGGAGAATTTTGGTACGGGTACTTACATAAGCTTGATGAACCAGTATTTCCCGGCGTATAAGGCCGTGGACGATACGGTGTTGAAGCATAAAATAGACCATGATTATTACCACGATATAGTTGAGCAGATGGAAAACCTTGGGTTCGAGAGCGGTTGGATACAGGAGCAAGCGTGACTATACGTAGGGGCGAACCTGTGTGGTCGCCCGTAGCGGGTAGGTCGGATTAAGGAGCTTGCGACGAATCCGACGTTTGCGTGGGTAGTGGGTAGGTTGCTGTTAGGCGGTAGCCGTAACGCGACAAAAAAAATAATAAACATACGAAGGTAACAAATATGCCAAAAAGAGAAGACATCAAAAAAATAATGATAATCGGTCCCGGTCCGATTGTGATAGGGCAGGCGTGTGAGTTCGACTACTCAGGAACGCAGGCGTGCAAAGCGCTCAAGGAGGAGGGGTACGAGGTAATACTCGTCAACTCCAACCCCGCGAGCGTCATGACCGACCCTGAGTTCGCGCACCGGACTTACATCGAGCCGCTGACACCGAAAGTACTGGAGAAGATAATCGAGGCGGAGCGGCCGGACTGCATCTTACCGACTATGGGCGGGCAGACAGCGCTTAACCTCGCTGTCGCTCTCCACGAAGAGGGAGTTTTGGACAAATACAACGTCGAGCTTATCGGTGCGGACATAAACGCCATCCATAAGGCCGAGGACAGGGAACTCTTCAAGCAGGCGATGGAGAAGATCGGGATGAGGTTGCCGCGTGGCGGTTTCGCCAAGTCGCTCGATGAGGCGAAGGCGCTCATCAAAAAAATCGGATTCCCGGCGATACTCAGACCGTCGTTCACTCTCGGCGGCACCGGTGGCGGGGTCGTGTACAACTGGGAAGAATGTGAGGTAAACCTGCCGCTAGGTCTCGACGCGAGCCCGGTGGGGGAGCTGCTGATAGAGGAGTCGATCTTCGGTTGGAAGGAGTACGAGCTAGAGGTGATGCGCGACAAAAATGACAACGTCGTGATAGTCTGCTCGATCGAGAACATCGATCCAATGGGCATCCATACAGGTGATTCTATCACTGTCGCGCCGGCGATGACCCTCACTGACAAGGAGTACCAGCTTCTGCGGGACGCTTCTATAAAAATAATCAGGGAGATCGGGGTAGATACCGGCGGCAGTAACATTCAGTTCGCCATCAACCCGGAAAATGGCGATATAATAGTGATCGAGATGAACCCGCGTGTGTCGAGGAGTTCCGCGCTCGCGTCTAAGGCGACCGGCTTCCCGATCGCGAAGTTCGCGGCGAAACTAGCTGTCGGCTACACGCTCGATGAGATACGAAACGATATTACGAAGGAGACACCGGCGTCGTTTGAGCCGACGATAGATTACGTAGTGACGAAAGCGCCGCGGTTCGCGTTCGAGAAGTTCAAGAACGCCGACGATAAACTGACAACACAGATGAAGTCGGTCGGGGAGGCTATGGCGATCGGGCGTACATTTAAGGAGTCACTCCAGAAGGCGCTCCGCTCGCTCGAGATAGACAGCTACGGTCTTGAGTCTACCTGCCCTGACGGTGATTTTGACCTAGACTACATCCGAAAGAAGATATCTGTCGCGAAGGCTGACCGGATATATTACCTCGCCGACGCGCTGCGTGCCGGTATGAGTGTTGATGAAATACACTCGTTTTCTAAGATAGATCCGTGGTTTATCAATGAGATCAGGCAGATAGTCGAGCTTGAGGGCGTGATAAAAAAAGC